>JAUXFK010000013.1 GCA_030623035.1 Deltaproteobacteria bacterium
AATTTCCTTTTTTTGACAGGATGTACAAGATGATCAGGATATAAGAAGAGTAAAAAAATCATGTTAATCCTGTCAAAAGAGTCCGCCCGAAGGGCGCTAAGTTCATAATTGATGTATCTTTCGCAATGCAGTGTTTTCTGAAATAAAAGTGAATAGATTCCATGATTCAAAATCGCAATTCCCTGCTTTTAAGGAGTAAGAGATGAAATATCGACAGTTTATTTGGTTTTTATCATTTTTTTTAATTGTATCATGCGCGGGCAATAAAATTGTCAATAATGCGAATGGAAAAAAAGGAATCATTGTTAACAAAGAGGAAGGTTTCAATCCAGTCCCGTTTATCCTTGGGCCTGGAGATGAGATTACAATAAACGTTTGGAGGAATGATGATTTAAACAGGGATGTACAAATCGATCCGTCCGGAAATATTTACCTCCCCCTTGTTGGAGAAATCAAAGCATCCGGTTTAACGATTGCCCAATTAAGGGGAAATATAACATCGAAACTATCAAACTACTTTTACGACCCACAGATAGATATTAATGTACTGACTCTAAAGAGCCAAAAAGTTCATGTCTTTGGTGAGGTTCAATCTCCTGGTACATACACGATAGACCAAAATCTGTTTGCCTGGGAAGCCATATCAAAAGCAGGAGGGTTTACATCAGATGCCAACAGGAAAAAGGTCCTTCTTGTAAGAAGCAAAGATGGCGTACCTACTGTGGCAGCTTTAAACATTCAAGATATGCTTAAAAAAGGCAAAATGGTTCAAGATGTCTACTTAAGAAGTGGGGATATCATTTATGTAACCCCCAGTTTCATAGCAAATTTAGAAAGATTCATGAGTCGATTTAATACCATCATTAGCCCCTTTGTTTCCCTTGAGAGGGGTATTGTTCTTTATCCTGATGCAAGGGATGTACTTCGCGGAGAGGAAGATCCAAATATTATTATTACACCCTGAGATTTTATAAGTCCTTCAATAACTCTTCCATCAACAATAGATTTGCTTATGCACGCAATCCTTTTTGGATCTTTGGCCATAATCCAATTGGTATGAATAGAAATATCTCAATCCTTATGTCCGATTCAGGACTGTTTTTTTAAGAAAGATTATTAGATCGTCTTTTGGTAATGAAATGAATGTACATATCAGGTTATAGGGAAATCATATAGAGATATATAGCGTAGTATAAGGATGATGGCTAAATTACTTACTAACTAACCCACGGATAGAGGAATCTTAAATGGAATTTTTAAAGTTATGGGAAATATTGCTTAGAAGAAAATGGATTGCTATTGTTTCATTCATTGTTTTTTTTGCATCTGTAGCGATATGTACATATATTATTACCCCTACTTATAAAGCGAAAGTAAAAATACATATTGAAACATCCGATTCTCTTTCATCCATTCTGTCAAAATTAGGGGTGCAAGATATGGGGATAGCATTTTTAGATACCAGTGATGAGCATGAAACGGATATAGCTCTCGCAACTATCAGACCACTTATTAAAAAGTTAATATCTGATTTGACCTTGGAGGACAGCCATGGAAAGCCACTGGATCCTGATAAGCTTGTTAAATCGAGCATAATAAACAAGATACTCTCTCGGCCCGGCATAAGTGTCGAACAATATGGAGATGCCGACATTTTAGAGATAGAATCAACATCTACCAGTCCTTCTGAGGCAGCCGATATGTCTAATAAACTGGCTGAGTTTTACATCGAAGATAGGATTGAACAAACCAGAAAAAAATACAAGGACGTAAGGATATCTATCGGAAAGCAGATTCAAAAGGTTAAAGAAGAATACTATAAGTCATTAAATGACGTTAAGGATTTTAAAATTAAAAATGGAATCGTTGACCTGGATCAGGAGACTCAGAGCCTGATCAATAAGATAGTCAGTTTAAAAGAGAGTTATGAAGAAAATGAAAGAACAATTCTCGGATTAGAAAGAGAGATGGACGAGGCTAAAGAGAAACTCGATGAGATTAAGATGTTTAGAAAAGAGTCAAAAGACTTTTCACAGAGTGATGAGATAAAAAATCTAAAATCAAAACTCAACGATCTTTTAGTTAATATTGCTGAAAGGAGTGTAGATATAAAGAAAGAGCATCCTGACTTCATCCAGTTAGAAAAAATGACAGATAAGGTGAAAGGGTTAATCAATGATGAAGCAAAGGTGGTTTTTAACTCCGAGAGGTTTTCAATAGACCCTGTATATGACGACCTCTCTATGGGGCTGGTCACAAACTTCATCAACAAAGAGGTAACCTTAGCCAAAAGTAGACTGATTAAAAAATATATAAAAGAATATCAGGATAAATTGCTGGAGATGCCGCAAAGGTATCTTGAAAGCTCAAAGTTTGAATTGAACCTCTCCGTAAATGAGGAGACTTATCAGTCCCTGTTGGAATATTTGACTCATGTCAGTATCGCTGAGTCAATGGCAATATCCAATATATGCCTTGTAGAGCCTGCCGATATACCTGATAGGCCTAACTTTCCGAAAAAAGTGCTGAATTTTTTTCTTGGGATTTTCCTTGGATTTTTCTGGGGGCTGGCGGTCGCCTTTTTTATAGAGTATATAGATAATACCATTAAATCACCTGACGACATAAAAAACGTTAAATTTTTTCCAATCCTTGGAATAATCCCAAGGACAAAATATCTTAAGGATATGGGTACGATTTCTAAAGTAGATCCTAAATTACATATTTTTGAGGTCTATCGAACAATAAGGAACAATATACGATACACCTTTGCTGATAAACCAATAAAGAACATTGCAATAACCAGCTCTATTGAACATGAGGGGAAGAGTTCTCTGGCTTCAAATATTTCTATAATTCTTAGCAAAACGGACAAGAAGGTTATACTAATAGACCTAAATTTAAGAAGGCCGTCACTCCATAAATTTTTCGATCTCTCTAACTACACTGGGATTACAGATGTAGTTGCCAAGGGAATGCAATTAGAAGAAGCAATAGTTCATGCTGATATTGAAGGGCTGGACTTACTAACAGCCGGTACTGTTCCCTCTGATCCCAGCAGGTTAATTGAGTCAAAAAGGTTAAGGGATACCATTGAGAAGCTTGGGGAAATGTATGATATGATTATCATCGATACACCGCCGGTTATGACGGTAAATGACGCCATTGTTATAGGAAGATTTGTAGACTGCGTCTTATACGTAATTGAATCAGGAAGGGTTGCCTTTCCTATGATAGAAAATATAAGAGAAGAGATGGAAAAGGCAGAAATTAAACTTGTCGGTACGGTTTTAAACAAGGCGGATGGTTATGGTTCAAGATATTACAGTTATCGTTCACTTTTAATTCCTTTCGAGAAATGTAAAAATTCCTTTTGAAAAGAGATACATAGGATTTTTTAAAGTGCCTATCTTGGTCAAGAGAATGAAAAGCATTCTCAGCCTCTTAATAAAAACTACAAGCATATTGATAATCATTAGTACATTCCTGCTATTTCATGCCGGCATTTTATCTTCTCAAGAACAGGGCAATGAAGAAGGTCTGAGACAAAAAGAAGGCATTTTTGCTCCACATACAATAAGGGGAGAGGTAACAGCGGTTGATAGCAATGCTATAGTTGTAAAAACAAATACCGGTGATTTTGAAGAGGTAAAGTTAACGCAAAGAACATGTTATGTAAAAGAGTTAAATGTTGCAAAGGATCAACTAAAAATAGGGGAAAAGCTCCTTGTTATAGGGGGATTTTTTAAACAGGATACACTTAATGCAAGATTGATTAAGATAATAAAAACGAGAGATGATCCTGTAAGAAGACCAAAATTCATGGGAAGAAAATTTTCAAGACATAAAAGATTCGAATCCCGTGAAAGTAGAAAGCAATACCCGATTATCGGAGAAATTACAGAGTTAGAACCATTAACAATCAAAGGTAATACGGGTAATATAAGGACAATTAGAATAACGAATACAACAAAAATAATAAAGGAAAGCGAAGTAGAGCATTCTGAGATAATAAGAGGCAAAAAGGTAACAATAATAACAAGGTCTATTCCCCATACAAATAAGCGGGAAGGCATAAAGGTCATTGCTGCAGTTGAAAAAGAGGGAGTTCTAAAGAAAGGATCCGATCCGTTCTTAAAGACTGTCAGTAGTAATGAGGGTGTTAATGGGCTCCCCAAGAAGTTTACTGTGGAGGATGTGGATGTTAGCAACCTCCTTACAGATATTTCTCGAGTGTCTGCCAGCTCTGAATTTATTTATGGAATGTGGCTTGGCAGGGGGCTTTATTCTAATGAAGAGCTTGATAGAGCGTTTCGTGTAGCCCACAATCTTGGGATAAAACACTTTATGATAGAATTTAAATGGGGCTATGTAGAGCCAGAAAACGACAAATGGGACTGGACTAATGAAAAAACCATTGATGTGGAGCATGTGATTAAACTTGCCAGATATTATAATATATCAATAATCCCTTATCTTGATACATTTATGCCCTGGGGTGAAAGAAAAAAACTAAATCCAAACAGGGGAGAATGTTTAGGACCTCCATCGAGATGGGGGCAATATCAAGCACCAGATCCAAAGGAGTATGCGGATTATGCCTTTAAAGTGGTTGATAAATTAAAGCGCAGCGGTGTAGCTGTAAAGTATGTGGAGTTAGATAATGAGGTTTCTAATATAAATGATGGTTACCAATCGTGGAACTGTTTCATTAATGTTACTGCGAAACAGATCAAGGAATTTGAAAATAATGCCTATAACAGGATTAAATCCGTGTATCCGGACATTATGATCAGTTCAACAACCTTTTCTTTCCCGGGGCTTCCACATCGTCTGTACGAAAATTTTATTGAAGACAATATAAGAAGAAACTCCTTTATCAGGGCATATTTTGAAGATGAGCCGAAACCAGAGTTTGATTTCCTTGGAATTCATGAAGTGTTGATGGGAAGTGGCAGCCCTTATACAATGGCCAAGAAACCGGAAAATGCGGATTATGAGTACAATTTTGGCTCATACCACGATGCCTATGACATATGGAGGGAGATCCTTGATAAATACGGGTTTAACAACAAACCAATCTTCAATTTAGAATGTGCCGCTGTTCGCAAAGGGATACAGGATGCTCAATTACTGCAACGGGTTGTTTTTGCAAGAACAAATGCAAAAAAGAACAGGGTAATGGGTTGGGTTTTGTCTCAATTAACAGGGTCAAAAAGATTTCGAAAAGGCAAAGGAAAAAAAAGGAGTGTAATTGGCATAACAGAGCTTGATCAAGGCTATCATTTAAAAGAAGGTTATTATGCATATTATACATTAATGACTACATTGGCCTGTTATCCAAACTATGAAGGAAGGGTAATGGGTGAGTTAAATACCCATAAGCCATTGATAGAAAAATTCCGCAGTGACGCAAATAGAGTCTTATATATTGCTTTCATTCCCTATCATATGAAGTTGGAAAAGGCCTTAAAATTCTCTTTATTTGTCGGCTCATCTAAAGAAATAAAAGTAACAAAATCGAATGGGGTGTCTTTTGTCACAGAAAGCAACAAAGAGGGGTTTATTAGTTTCAATATAGATAAAAAGCCGATATTTATTGAGGTAAACGAAGGTTAAAGGTCTTAGATTAGACAATCGTTTGTTAATTTCGTGTATGCCCGGAGATTTATATATTTTGAAGGAAACCAGAGAAAGGGTACTTTTACCTATTGATTCATATTGGGTGATCTTGGCCACACTCTTCATTCTCACAGTAGCCTTTGGATCTATTTCAGCATACAGTTATAAAACCGCTGTATTGGGGATTGCGTTTCTTTTTTTTTCAACAGCAGTTTTTGTAAAACCCATAATCGGTCTCTACTCTATTCTTTTCTCCTTGCCTCTTATGAATATCGGGTTTGTATATGAGAACCCAAACAGGACAAACGATGAATTTATTTCCATAGCGGCTGTTCCTATTGTGGTTACTTTTGTTGTCTATTTAACTAATAGGGTATTATATTCAAAGCATAAAAGTAACACAATAAGACAAGGTAGTTATCATTATGCGCAGTTTTTGTTATTCTTTCTAATCCTTGGGTTCTCTATAATTTCATTACTTTGGACGATTGACTCTGCTCATGGCCTTAATAATATTTTCGTGCTGATACTGGGTTTTATCCTCATCATACTATTTTCCGGAAATATTTTAACAAAAGAGCATATACACCATATACTAAAAGTTCTTCCTCTTCTTGGTCTTTTCCTTGCTTTTTTACTGCTGTTGTCAGACATTTATTATGATTTTACAAGCACGGTTAAACTATCCGACTATTTTGATCTTGTAGTCATGTTGCATGCAAATGCTATGGAAGGGAAGGTAAGACCAGGTGGATTTGCCCCGGTAGACCTCGCTTCAAATATACTTACAATATTCGTTTTCACCAATATTGCCCTTGCATATATATCCGGATGGAGAGGAAGAATACTTCTTTTGCTACACTCATTTCTCCTGATCATATGTATATTAAAGACCGCATCTAAGGCCGGGGCTTTAAGCCTGGCTTTCGGTCTCTTCCTTCTTCCTATTATTATCCCGGAATTACGCAATAAGGTTATTCGATTAACAACAGTAGGCGTTTTTGCTATAGGGTTTGTTCTTGTATTTTTTGGGAAAGTAATATTGATGAGATTTGGAGTTATGATTTCTGGCGAAGCTGGTTTTCTTACAGACAGAGTTTATTGGTGGTCACAGGGGTTTGAACAACTTTATAAGTCAAGTGGTATTGGTTTAGGAGCGGGAGGGTTTACGAGAATTATCGATCCAGTACCTGCTGCTCATAGTTTCTACTTTTCTGTCTTATTTGACCTCGGCATCTTTGGCTTTGTCCTTTTTATGACTCTGCTGGTAGTCATAATTCGCAAGATAATCGTGTCATTGCCTGGAATCGCTCAAACTGAGATGAGGTTTCTGCTTTATTGTTTGTCTATTGCCCTTGTGACATTGTTTTTACATGGATTTGTCGATTTTGACTACTCATATCTCCCTTTTTGGGCACTCGTAGGATTTATGATGGGTATCATACGAATATATAAAACGAAAAAGGAAGCTACGGTCTCAGCATAAAGAGATAAAAAGATTATGATAGGCAGTTTCACAAAATGGATATTCTGGCGATATCTTCGAATTATAATTGCGCATATGCCTTTAAGTGTTATTCACACGATTGTACCGGCAATATCCCTTTTTCAACTCATTGCTTCCGGTAACAGACGAAAAATTACCATTTCAGAGTTGTCTTCATCCGGTCTAATAGATAAAAACAAGGCCTTTAAAATTCTCTATCGTTCAGTTATCAATCAAAACAACTTCCAGGTCAAGATGTGTTACCTACCGAATATAAATAGTGAAAATGTAAATGACTATTTTAGGGTTGATGGGTTACAATATCTGGATGAAGCCATGAAGATAGGAAAGGGTACAGTACTGCTCAATCCTCATTTTGGCCCCTTTTTACTTGTAATGCCAGCCCTTGGACATATGGGATATAAACTGAATCAGGTTGTCCTTCAAGGAGAACCGATAACAGGAAGACGAAAGGGTTTGAATAGGCTAATATATGATGCCAAGTTTGATGCAATCGATAGAAATTTGCCTGCCAATTTTATCAACGCTGCAAATAATAAGCTGGCAATTCGGGATGTATTAACTTCACTTTCGGAAAATCAGATTGTACTCTTTGCTTCAACGGGGAGGGGGGGGAAGTCCTGGCATGAAGTAAGCTTTTTGGGAAGAAGAGCGACATTTAACCTCATGCCTTTTAAGGTTGCACTGAAGGCAGGTTCAGCATTGATACCAGCCTTTGTAATCGATTCAAAACCGATTGCCAAGGTTATTATTGAAAAACCATTAGACGTCTTAGAAGGAGAAACACCAGAGAAGATGCTTGAAAAATATATTTCAGTACTGTCTTTATTTGTAAAGAGATATCCGGAACATTTCGCTTTTTACCTATACGATATGCATATTCAAGCATGGTGGGATGACCATCCTTTCTTCTCAGACTATCCAGTGAAGATCAGACAGAGAAAAGTTGAGGGCAACCGTGTGGAATAACATATTGATCTTAAATCCAATTGCATCCGTTGTATGTGGCCTTCTTTATGCGCTCGGAATGTCAGTTCTGATATTGAGCCTGAACAATAAAACCCTTTGTTCGATTCGGTCTATATTGCTTCTATCTACTTATCTAGCGATCATTTATATATGCCTGTGGTTCTTTCCACTTCTTATTGGAGGGAGTTTAATCTATCTATTATTCCCTGTAAATGAAACAGCAACTGCTTCATTACTGCTGGGAATTACGTTTATAATCCTGGCAATTAACCTGGTTATCCACTTAAAATTCCATTATGTTTTATTGCCCCGATATGAGATTTGTATAGCAGGGGTCTATGCCTTTTTCATCGTTCTTATGGGTCTTTTGTTATTGGTATTGAGGGGGAAGTATGGGATTGGCTTTGTCTCTTCTATGGCATATACTGCATTCTTTTTATCTTTATTCGCGTTTGTTCTGTTTTTTCTAAGGGGATTTGCGCATTCGAACACTCATATTTCTGTGGAAGGTGAAGAAAACCTCTTAGAGAAATGCAAGGAGAAAAGTCGCAAAGTCCTCTGGCTCGGGATAGATAGCGCTACCTGGGATATTATTAATCCAATGATTGTTGCAGGGAAACTCCCAAACCTGAATCGGATGATTAAAGGAGGAGGGCGCGGTAGTCTGAAGACCTTTGTTCCTACTCACTCACCGGTTGTATGGACAACCAAAGCAACCGGGAAGTCTCCGATAAAGCATGGGATAAGAGATTTCTTGGTTTTTAATATTAAGGGATTAGACGGATATATGGAGGTCAAACCTCTGGATCCGCTTCTATCGAGGATTTTATCCAGGGCTGCAAATTATGGCCTGGTCAAGCGTAGACCGGTCAGCTCTACAGATAGAAAGTCTCTCGCAATCTGGAATATATTATCGGGGATGGGCTATAAAGTCGGGGTTGTTAGCTGGTTCGTTACGGATCCGGTAGAGAAGATAAACGGGTTCATGGTCCCTGAATTTTACTACACGATTGGTCGAAAAAGAAGGGGGTCATCTTCGGCTATCCACCCTTTAGATATAGAAGACAAATTAAGAAGCATAAAGAAAGAGGTGGAAGAACGTTTCAATAGTAAGTCTGGAGAAGATGAGGTAAAAGACAGATTCTCTATCAAAAGTGACTTGAATGAGCGAGAAAGACGAAAATTTAATATATTAAAGGTATTTTATTTTCACGATGTATTGCGCGTGAAAGTGATCAACTATCTAATGCATATTTTCGATTTGGATATGCTTATGGCTTACTTCCATGGCATCGACGCAGTACAACATCATTTCTGGGACGATCAGAATAAGGATGAAAGCACTTATAAGGATGTAATTACTCTTTATTATGAATATTTAGATGAAACAATCGGCGGATTATTAGATGAGGTTTCTGATCCCAAAACGGTTTTTATTACATCAGACCATGGTCATGGACCCATGAAATATTATAAAAAGTTCTATAATGTCATAATGAGCAAAGAGAAAATTTCCGGCTCTCATGTTGATGGTCCTGATGGGATATTTATCGCATATGGCGATGGGATTAAGAAAGGGGTATCTGTAGAAGACATGTCGGTTTATGATGTTGTACCAACAATATTACCAATTTTCGGTTTACCTATAGGAAAGGACATGGATGGCCGACCGATTTCAGAAATTCTTGATGATTCCATTCCGGCCATTACATATATCACTTCCTATGAAGGCCGGTTATCCGTTTATGCAGGGGATGCAGAAGATTTAAGCGAAGATAAGGAGATATTGGACAGGCTAAGGGACCTTGGGTATATCGATTAAAAAGTTTTAAAAAAGCGGCTTTTTCTTGCTTGGATAGTTTTTCGGTAAGTGAATAGCTGCTTTATATTTTTCAACATTCTCGGTTGGTTCTCGTTTTGAGTAGTCTGTATAGATAACAATATGGCTCGAGATATGAAAAAAAAGGAAATGGATAAACGCGGTATCTCCGAGGTTCGCAGAATAGGGAAAAACTCTTTCTTCCTGTTAATGTCAAGGGCTTTTGGGATAAGCGTAACCCTGGGGATCATCGTTGTGGTAGCAAGGTATCTTGGGGTTGAGTCATTTGGCTTTTATGCTTTGGTCGTTGCGATTTCTATGGCAATAAGGCCGTTAACGGATTTCGGGTTTGACCGTATTATTTGCCGGGAGATATCGAAAAAAAAGAGTGGCGCAGATATATATTTAGGGACTACGATTATCACAAAAATTGTCTTTTCTATTGTTTTATTTAGTATCTCCGGTCTGTTGGTGAGTCGATTCTCAACCTGGAATCAGGATATCAACCTGGCAATTATCATAGCTATCACAACGGAATTGGCTATGTCTATGGGCCAAACATACCTTTCTGTGATACGGGCATTTGAGCGAATGGAGTTTGAATTCATTGCCATTACAATACACAGACTCTCTACGCTCGTTTTGGTGTTAATGGTTGTCCTTTATGATCTGGGATTTACTGCAATCTTTTATGCGAGGTTTTTATCCTCGATCGCCTATCTTTTTATCTCTGCAATATTGCTTTATGGAAAATTTGTGAGACCAAAATTCCATTTCAATTTTACCCTTACAAAATATATCATAAGAGAATCTTTCCCGCTTGCCATATCAAGTTTGCTGATCACCCTTATCTTTAAAGTGGATGTGTTCTTGCTTAAGTGGTTTGGAAATGAGACGGATATCGCACTTTTTGAGGCCCCTCATCGGTTGATTACACAAATGCAGATTTTTGCAATATCGATTTCTTCAGCCCTATTTCCGGTTTTGTCTCGTAATGCCAAAGGAGCCTTAAACGGGCTTCTACATCAATATTACAGAAACGCTTATAAATTTTTGCTTATTACCGGCGCATTCGTCGCAACTTTCTTTTATATAGGAGAGAGACCTTTAATTACGGCAATATTTGGCAGCGGTTTTGCAGAAGCCGCAATCTCACTAAAAATACTGTCTCCAACCATTTGTTTTCTTTTCCTATCTTCACTCCAGAGCTTATTCATAATTGCAATTGGCAGACAGATTTTAAACACAATATCTATAGCTACCGCTCTCATGATTAATATCCTGCTGGACGTTTTGTTGATACCCGATTATTCTTATGTTGGTGCCAGTGTTGCCACACTAATCTCATACTTCATCATTATTGCAATTAACTCATATTTTATAAACGCACAAGGGGTAAAAATACACCTTTTTAGTATTTTTACTAAGACAGCAATAGCTGTATTCATTATGTCTTCAGCAATTTTCATAAATTTCCCCAATAATATAATTACCCTAATCTCAAGACTCTGTATTGGTTTGCTGCTTTATATATTTTCGATGCATTTACTTAGAGTATTATCGCAAGAGGAAATCAGTGTTATTAAGAATATTATTTACAAAAAAAGCAACACGCCTACCCTGAAAAGATAGAAAACAGCTCGCAGAGATTGGGCAAAAGGATCCTTTTTATGAATGTCAGCGGATTAAGGTAAAAGCAATGAGTGAAAAAAGAGTTTTGGTTATAGGTATTGATGGCGCCACTTTTAAGGTTATCGATCCCCTTATTAAAGATGGATGCCTCCCAAATATTGCGCAGATAATGAGTAAGGGGGTCAAAGGTATTTTAAACTCTACACTCCCCACTGTAAGTCCGGTTGCCTGGACATCATTTATGACAGGTAAGAATCCCGATAAGCATCAAATATTTGACTTTTCAAGTAAAATTGAAGGTACTTATAAATTTAAGATGAACAGCGCAAAAGACAGAAAGGCAACGCCCTTCTGGATGAATCTGAGCGAAAACAATAGGAGAGTTCTTGTTATAGGGGTTACAATGACCTATCCTCCTGACCCGGTGAATGGCTATATGGTTTCCGGTCTCGGTGCACCACCGGATGTCAGTATAGAGTCTTGTACTCACCCTTCTGAATTTGCAAAAGAGATCGTGAATATGTTTGGGGAATATCGTACGGTACCAAAAGCGGACTTAAGGAAACTGTCCATCTCAGATTCGGAAAAAAGGAAATATATAAGGGGTATCTTTGATCAAATCGATTATAGGGTAAATCTTTTTAAATATATGTGGCAGAAGGAAAGATTCGATTTATCAATGGTATTCTTTCTGGATACGGATGGTATATCCCATTATTTTTGGAAGTACATGGACAGTTCCCATAAAAAGTATCAAAAAGGTATTTTCAGTAATGCTATCTATAAGGTATATGAAAAGATCGATTGTGCAATAGGGGAGTTGTTAACGATAATAGATGATGATACGGATGTTGTAATTGTTTCGGACCATGGTTTCGGGTGTTTAAATCGAGTTATATTTTTAAATAACTGGCTGGAATCAAATGGTTATCTTATGTTTAAGGATGATTCCTTATCAAGTATGGTTTTCTCAAGGATCAAATCTCTTATCAAAAGGCGGAACCCTCGTTTGCAAAAAGAGATAGATTGGCAAAAGACAAAGGCCTTTTTCAGTGGAACCGTAGGAAATATATATATAAATCTCAAAGGAAGAGACCCGCAAGGCATTGTTCCCAGTGAAAAGTACGATAATTTATGTGATGAAATAAGTGATAATTTATTAAATCTTGTAGACCCTGAGACCGAAGAAAGAATTGTTGATCGTGTATACAAAAAAAGGGAGTTATTTCCTGATGAATTTATCGGAAGAGCACCTGATTTAATCTTGAGTTTTAGACAGGGGTTTTCAGTAGTCGGAGAAGAGATCAGGCTTCACCATCTAAGTGATAAAGGAGAAATTATAGTCGATTCAAACAACTGGTCAGGAACACATGAACCGGAAGGGGTATTTATGGCATGCGGGAAAGATATTAAAAAAGGAGAGACCGTCCAAGATGCCAATATTATTGATGTTGCTCCAACCCTCTTATATTTACTCGGCAGCACGATACCCGAAAGCTATGATGGACAGGTATTGAAATATATATTTAGAACTGATTTTTTAAAGAAAAATCCCATTTCATATATAAAAGACGACGATGAGTCACACATAGATAGCGAAGTTTATAATGAAGATGAGAACGAAAAATTACGAAAACAGCTTCGTGACCTCGGATATATTGACTGAAAACAGAAAGGAAAATAATTAAGTGGTGTCCAATGGTAAGACAAAAAGTTCTATTAATGGTTCCGATTACATCTCTAATGAACCGGATCCCCCGTTTTCCAGATTTAGGACTTGGTTATCTAGCCACAGCTATTAAAGATTCAGGCGATAACGTCTCCATTAGAAGCTGGAATATGAACCCATCTGTAAGGGATTTTAAAAGACATATAAAAGAAAACCGGTTTGACATTGTCGGTATTAAGGTATTCACCAAGGATGTGGCTGCCGCCAAAAAGACAATTAGAATCATCAGATCAGTATCTCCTGATACTGTTATCGTAATTGGAGGGCCTCACCCATCGACGAGTGAACCAGAAGAGGTCATGATTGACTTTCCTGAGGGTGACTTTATCTTTAGGGGAGAAGCTGAAATAGGGTTACCTGTTTTGATTCAACACATTAGTGAGAGCAGGAAAAATTCTTCAGAGGATCTGAAGGAGATACCAGGCCTCGTCTGGAGAGAAGGAGATACTGTCCATTCAAATTTACCTATTCTTATTCCTGACATTGATAATTTTGGCATGCCACTATGGGATTTAATGACCCCGAAGACTTACAAAGTACCAGGTATTCCTGGAGGCCCAGCACACGGATACACTGCACCTATCATAGTCACCAGAGGGTGTTCTTCAAGATGCATGTACTGTGCTGCCCATAAAATAAACGGCAGAAAAGTAAGATCAAGGAGTGCAAAAGCAGTAGTTGAAGAGATCGGCTTATTGTATGATAAATACAATGTCAGGCATCTGGCTATTATGGACACAGGATTTACACAAAATGAAAATATAGTTACTGAAATCTGTGAAGGATTATTAAAAAATAATTTAAATATTGCATGGGATTGTGTCGGATATGAAGATTTGGCATCTTTAAGTGAAGACATGTTAAAACTGATGAAAAGTGCAGGATGTAAGCTTTTAAATGTTGGGATAGAGTCAGGCTCTGACATGATTCGCAAACAAATAAAAAAACAGGGAACGACCAAAGAAATATTCAAGAAGATTCAACTGATAAAAGATGCTGGGATCGGCATTAGAGCCTATTTTATGTTAGGGTTTCCTGGAGAGACAAAAAAGGAAATAGAAGATACCATAAACTATGCATTTTCACTTCCTGCCGAATCTGTACAATTCGATATTCCTTGTCCCCATCCAGGAACTGAGCTGCTGGACTATTTAAAAGAAAAATACAGTGCAAAGAGAATAGACTGGGGGAGATTTGATGTATACAAGTCTCCTTACCCCTTATCTGAAGTCAGTTCAAAAGAGCTATATAGAATGCTTAAGAAGGTAAGGCGGCGCATTTTATTTGGATTGGCAAGAAGGAAGCTTACTGGTTTAAGAATAATCTATTAAGAAAAAAAAGACTGCTTATAAGGTATGAGACGAACAACTATTTTAATAGTAGATGCAGTTTTTTGGTCATCAGGGAAACTCGGATATTTAATCTTTTATATATCAGGTTGGCGCTTTTTGTCTTTTGTAGGAAGATTCATAGGGAGTATTATTTACTGTTACAATAAAAGGGCTAAAGATACAATTAAAGATGAGTTAAAACTGCTCTTTGGTAAACGGTTTGACAAAGAAGAGATAGAATATATAACAAAAATGAGTTTTAAGAACTATTATGAACGACAGATAGAAACCATATTCTTTGGTGCTATGAACAAACACAGGATAAACAGCATAATGACTGTTGAAGGAATAGAAAATCTTGATTCGGCATTATCAAAGGGAAAAGGGGTTATATTATTGCTGTCTCATTTTGGATCCTTTCTTTTACCCCTGCCTTTTCTTGGGCACATGGGGTATAATGTAAATCAGATTGTTGGGAAGCAGATAAATAGCTCTTTTATTGCTGAAAGGCTTTGGGTATGGAGAAAGAAAGAGGCGGACAGATTGCCTGTGAATTTTATCCAGGTAGATCGGTTCTTAAGACCTCTTTACAAAGCCCTCAAAGACAATGAAATAATAGCGATTGCTTTTGACGGAAGAGACAGCACAAAATGGGTAACAACGAAGTTCTTTGAAAGAAAGGCACTGTTTTCGCCAGGCCCTTTTGAGCTGGCAAGGAAGACAGGCGCTACAATAATTCCAACTTTTGTAGTTAGAACCATCACGGGTACACATAGACTTATATTAGAACCAGGTCTGAAACTGTCAACACAACGAGACAAGGAAAGTGCCCTTTATCTCGACACAGAAAGATTCACGGAAATATTCTGCAATTATATCGCTAAATATCCCTGTCATTTTGCAATGGTATTATACAAAGTAAGAAAAGGACAACTGGATGGAGTTAATAACCCCTTTTATGCCGAGGTGTAAGTGAACGTTGTACTGATAACGCCAACCCCGCCTGATATAAATGCTTTTGGTATCAGGTCCATTTCTTCGGTATTGAAAAAGGCAGGATTTGCTACCCGGATTATTTTCATGCCGGGTGGGATAGAATTATTCCGTTTTGATGCGAGTTATATATACCAATATTCTAAAAAAACATTGGCTCAGATTGCCGGAATATGCAGCGATGCACATCTCATCGGAGTTTCTTTTATGAGCCAGTACTTTGACAGAGCCCTTCAGATTACAGAATACCTGAAAAGCCAATTTGATACTCCCATAATATGGGGCGGTACCCATCCCACACATCGCTCCTTGCAGTGTTTAGAATACTGTGACATTGTATGCATTGGAGAAGGAGAGTATGCTGTCGTTGAACTCAGTGATAAAATCTTAAAAGGAGAGGATTATACGAACATAAAAAGTTGCTGGTTTAAAGTCGATGGGAAAATAAAGAAAAATGAGCAGGGGCCAATCATACAGAATCTGGATCAGATGCCTTATGTAGACTATGATTTGGAAGATCATTATGTTTTTGAGCCAAAAAGTGAAGATATTATATGTATCGATAATGATGTGATGAAAGAACAGTTTGTAAAGATACCTTACTTTAATAATAGAAATTTAATTACATACAGGACCATGACATCGAGGGGGTGTCCTCATAGATGCTCTTACTGTGCAAGCAGTGCAATGAAGCAGCTAAGAAGAAGAACAGTTGACAATGTTATCGATGAGCTTGAAAAAATTCTCTGTCAGTTCAGCTATATAGAGTTAATAAGTTTTTTTGATGATACCTATTTTGCAGCACCGGTTGAATACTTTGAGGAGTTTAGAGATAAGTATAAAAGAAAAATAGGGCTTCCCTTTCATGCGCAGTGCAGCCCGACAACCGTAAATAAAGAAAAGATGGATCTCCTGGTTGATGCAGGGTTATATCATACTGAAATGGGCATTCAAAGCGGCAGCGACAGGATAAAGAAAATGTATAGACGCCCTGAGTCGAATCAGAAAGTAATTGATACTGCCGGATTAATTGACGGATACAGATCAAAGATGCTTCCTCCCTATTATCATGTGATTCTGGATAACCCCTGGGAAACAAAGACCGATGTATTAGAGACATTAAGGCTTATCTTGATGCTGCCAGGAAAGTTTAAACTCTCTATTTCTTCTTTAAGTCTATTCCCAGGAACCGAGCTAAATGAAAAAGCATGTAAAGAAGGAATCTTAAAGGATGAAATAGAGGAGGTTTGCAGGAAACCATTTACATTTCCAAAAGGAACATACTTAAACTACCTTATCTATCTATCCGGCTTTTCAATAATTCCAAGATGGTTTTTAAGACTATTATCAAGGGACTTATTTGTGAATATTTTTCATGCCTCAAAAGAAAAAAGACTCTATGGGTTTCTCTTTTTCTTAAGCGATAAACTGCGAGTAGCAACAAGAGGGGTTAAAGCATTACTGAGGGGGGATATTGGAAGGATCACCAATTACTTTAAACGATATACATCCACACGGGGAAGGTCTTTGCATGGTCGTTAGATAAGTAAAGAGTATTGATCAATTAGGGGCAAACCGATCTGACTTTGGTATTTAACTTATGTTATTGTTATAACAATGTCATTGACTATATTATATGCAACAATAAAAACAGAAATATTGCAGCAAAAACAATTTCAAAATTGAGGTCAATATTAACTAGTCTTGCCATTTACAGATAAAGAGATTGGAGAGTCCTTAAATTCCAACATGAAAGATTTCGAGGATGGTATTCAATATTTTATTACAATTAATAATGGATTAGATACAATAATTACAAGAAATATTACAGATTACAAAAATGTAGATATTAATGTTTTTATGCCCAAAGATTTTTTAAATCTAGAAAAAATAAAAAAAATCGTTGACTCAAAACAGCATAAGAATGAGACTATAACCCCATAGATTGTGAAAGTGTAGAGGATGACTGGAAAATTCGAAATAATGTTTATCAGGTCTTAGCGTACTCAAGACACGGATCACATCTCCCTCAACTTCTCCAAAATTCTCACAGTGCTCAATGTATCAAGCTTGCAATACTCAAGAAGTGCGGTGCGTATCCTCTCTGTTTCCACAGGGTCTTTCGTTTCCCACAGTCGCAGATAAGCCATCGATGCCATCCCTCCATCACTTATTTCCAGCCCATCATATCCCAGTTCCGGCACCAATGCAGGAAGAACACCCTTTAATGAAAATGAACCTGCCATCTCCCAGTGGTATACATATTTTCTTCTAAATGGGATCATCAAATCCCTTAAGTTGGCAATAATGCTGTTGATCTGGTCCGCATACTCTGGAAACCATCCCTTTAGACAATTCAATATTCTTGCCTCAAAAGATTTATTATACGCAACCACACAGGCATTTCCAGGTATTTCTCCCAGGAGTTTCTCTATAAGTTCCCTTCTTGGGTCAGAGTGTGCAGGAGCCAGATATTCATAATGCCGAATTTCTGTCCTCTCTCTTTTCTGATAGTGTAGTGAATACTGAAAGGGAACCTGCTGATAAGGGCTTACCCCGTCAAACATCGGGATAGGAGCCATAAATATAGTCTCAAAATCCAGGAAATAAATCGGATACCAGAGGGTGTCTAGAAACTCCTTTACGCCTTCTTTATTGGTAATATTTTTCTTATAAAGCGTTCCTTCCAGTTGAATTTTCTGGTTCCTGGGCAAAATTTCTACAGGGACATCTTCCAGACGGATTATCCCCTTTCTGTAAAGCTCAAACTGATCCGGCCCCTTGTCTCTTAGACTGAAAATCGAATCCTCCGGTATATGCTGCCAGCAATGGCCGTGAAAGTCGCAAACATAAGGCTTTGAACAGTACTTACCAATATCAATATCCGGCTCCTCACCCTTCAGTATGTCTCTCATCTTTCTAATCCCATCCTCAACAAATTCCTGCTTTTCAACGATTGTATCTGTAAGGTCTTTTTTTGTGAAGAGCTTATCAACCTCTATTTCCCCATGTCGTACATAAGCGGCATTTATATGCACAAGAAATGCCTTTGAAACATGTAGACCGAAGCCCTTTAGAACGTAATACTGGATTGCCACATCTTCATAGTGAAAATTATACTCTTTAACATTGGTTGATTGCTTTACCTCATAGATTTCCCACCCCTGTTCTCCTTTGTGAAGGATATCGACCTTTACAAAAATATCGTCGTATTTGAAGGCAGGTTCGTATATTGTCTCGGTTCCCCTTTCAAGCTCCTTTGCAGTTCGGTCAAGCTGGTCGGAAAGGGATAGATCATCATAAGTGATCTCCACACCGTTGGGAAAAAGCTTTTGGGCATATATACCTACAGCTCTTCCACTTTGAAAAGTTGCTTCCTGCATCTCTGTTGTTTCATCCTTCAGTTCAGGGTGGTATTTATGAAGATACAGAGACTTATGGCACTGAAGCCCCTTGATAAATAGGGATTTACTGAGATAGGTAGTAGCCTTTTTGTTCAATGTAGACATTTTAACCTCCTAACCGTTCTTTCCTTCAAGACCGGACAGTCACAGACCGCTTGTCCGGGTATCATATGAAATTGCCTTTCTTTATCAAAACCTTCAAAGTGATCTCTGTGCATTTCCTTATAAAACTCTCTTTATCTTACGAACCCTATAACGCCTGTCTGAACATAGGTCATTCTATCAGACCTTTTCTCCAAACAAAACAGGAAAATTCTCCATATTCTTGAGTCTTTTGATCGCATTAGGAACATGGAAACTAACTAGCTGCAAACAATTTTTTTAATTAGTATTACACAGGCTTGACATGAGTCTCTCTTTTTTTTATACTGATAATGTTTAAAGGTAATTCTTGTCAGAACAAAGGATACCTTGGAGTTATTATTATTTACAATAACTGCACGGAGGTAGGACAATGAGTTTCAACCTGGATGATGGTAGCGGGCTTACAGAGGGTGATTTGGCTTACAGAATACATGAAGAGGCATACTCTATGTACTGGCGAAAGAATATTTCCCATATTGAAACCAATGAACTGGCCCTGTCCTTGAGAGCCCTTCGCAAGGTAGCAGCACATATAGGAACCAATGTTAAACCTATTTTATGGACAGGTATGTCTGCTATACCGAACAACTCAATCCTCCTTGATCCCGGTGAAATCAGAGGAACATACCCCATTCCATTTAAAAAGATGGATTTACTGATAGCACAGGTTGTTCGAGAGTCCTTTTGTTGTATTGAATGGGGGGACTGGGTAAAAGAACAGGTTGAACAAAAGGCATCGCTTTCAGATGAGAAACTGAAAGATTTTCTAAGCGGTTTTCTTACTGCTGCTGAAGATATCTACATAGACCAAATGGTCAGACACAGTGTCTGGTCTCTTTACCTCTCAAGTTATTGGGAATCAATGATCCGGGAAAAGCGAAGAGACCCTTCACTCCCGCCAGGTCCTTCAAGCCTGGCAAATATATGGAGGAGCAAAGTTTTTTTAGGAAACCTGCCGCCGAATAACCTCCATCCATACCATGAGAAACCATTGCGAATATTGTTTGATTATGATAATGCCATAAAGGAGTTGATAGGGTTGCCCACACTCTCTGAAAGGAGAAACAGGAGGGTTGACCTCTATCTTGAGATCTGGAACCTTATCTATCCTGTTCTTCTGGAATGGGAGGAGGTTGAGCCATCTCCTGACGGGGTGCCTATCCAGGATGAAGCAGGCCCTAAGGTCGAAACACCCGAGGCAAAAGAAGATGAACAACGAGAAGAAAAAAAGGAGGATGAGCAGGAAGAAGATTCGCAGGGGCTCGATGAGGATCTTGCCGATAAGATCAACTTTGAGCTCGATGAAGGAGAGGCCGATCTGACCAAGCATATTTCGATCGCTGTTGAAGATCCTGAGGCAAAACAGATGGAAACGATCTTTTCACGTGCGGTTGCCAAATGTAATGTAGACCCTGATCCAAAACAGGCAGAACGTTTAAAGAAGATATTTAAGAAACAGATGAGCCTTATAAGGGTAATGAAGAAGAAACGCTTTCGAAGAGGCGTGGATATGGGAAAGATAGATGCAAGAAGACTCTACCGCGTCCCCCTGGATGGGAAGATATTCAAAGTGAAGGATATCTCAGATTATGACTACTCATGGAGTATCAGTATTGTGGCAGATGCCTCAGCCTCAATGGGAGGAAAAGATGAACTCTATAAACCCTGGACAGTAGCAGAGCAGACGTTTGTCTCCCTTACCGAAGCAGCCAAGGGCTTCATTAATCAGGTAGAGGTTTTTGGCTATCAAGAACAGAGCGGCAGATGTAATTTGGTCCGTTTATATCAGAGAGGCAAACTGTACACTGTATATCCCACAGGGAGAACCCCATCAGGCCAGGCAATAATGGGTGCTGCCTATTTAATGAGAAAGGACAACAGAAGAAAGTTAATCATTCATATTACAGATGGGGCTGCAAATTGCGGGCTTAATGTGCTTGATGCGATTAAGTACTGTCACAAGTGCAGTATAGACCTTGTCACTATCGGTTGCGGCTGCAGCCTTCAGACAGAGCAGTTTCTAATGGAGCGATATCCAAAAGGCACGGTCTATTTAATGGACGATATTCGAGGCCTGTCAGCAGGTCTGGAAAGATTATTCAAGAAGAAACTTCTGAGGGCCAGGTTCAATTAAGCATTATCACTTGGTTCCGGCTCATATGCAAGCCTTCCGTATACACTTTCATAAGACTTGCAAAAGGGGCATACCTTTCTGTCAACGTTTTTGACAAACCAATAACATACACCCTCTTGTTTTTTTCTTGCTGTTTTGCAGACAGGACACAGGTTTTTACAGACATCTGCTGCATTTTCTTTTATTGACATGTTATCCCCTCTCCATTAAAAAAGGTTGAGTTAACTGAGGCCTTTAAAAGACTTATTTTTTAATGATTATAAAGATATCTCTGAGCACTAACCAATTGAAATTAAAGGATTTAATAAAATCAAAGAAAAAGAGCGATTGCCAATTCTAGGAAAATCTATGCCCTTTCTAACTGTCAAATCTGTAACCTACCATAAACAGGGAGTTTATTCTTTAGAGTTAACTTTATAATCATCTATTTTTTTGAAAAAGTCCTGGTGAGCGAATTTATAAATAAGTCGTAACTGTTTAGCC
>JAUXFK010000109.1 GCA_030623035.1 Deltaproteobacteria bacterium
AAACCAAACCCTTTCGCGCGTTTAGCGTGTTTCGTAGTTGAAAGAGAAGCCGGTTATATCAAATGGTTCCATCTGGCCTGGACTTCGGTTTTCACCGGAGTGACGACTTTTTACGAATTCATCAAATCTGAGCCTGACACAGAGATTGGGCAAAAGGGCCATTTATGGATGGGCACTAGCTAGGTATGGGGTCGCATTGATATAAGGTTTGGTATCACAGACAAAAAGGTTGCAGAGGGTTAAAAAAGAATGCTGGAGCGAAAAGATTATGAATGAAAGCGTTATCATCGCTCGAAAGTATTGTGGGTTCTTAAATAGAGGAAACGGAGGATACGTATGCGGTATTGCTGCCGGGTATATCCAGGGTGCCGCCGAAGTAACGCTCTGGAAGCCACCCCCTGTGGATTTGCCATTGGATATTGAACGAATTAATAAGAGAATTCTGCTAAAGAATGGTGATGTAATAATAGCGGAAGCCAGACCATCCAGTATTAATCTTGATATTCCCAATTCGCCGACTTTAAAAGAGACGATCGAGGCCTCGAAACTCTCAAGTGCCATCAGTGATAACCCGCCGAGTCCGGATTGTTTCGTTTGTGGCTGTAATAGGGCAAATGGTGATGGATTGAGAGTTTTTGCCGGCCCTGTATTCGGAAGGGATATTGTTGCAGCTCCTTGGGTTCCAGACACTCCCCTTGCCGATGATTCAGGAATGATAAAAGAAGAGTTCCTGTGGGCTGTTCTTGATTGTCCTGGGGCCTATGCATTTATCGATAGAGGGATACCGATGATGGTGCTAGGAAGGCTGGTCGCCAGTGTAAAGAAAAAGATCACACCATGTGAGAATTGTATCATCATAGGCTGGAAAATTTCAACAGATGGTCGGAAACTGTTCTCAGGTTCTGCACTGTTCTCAGAATCCGGAGAATTATGTGGCATGTCAAAGGCTACCTGGTTTGTAATAAAGGACGGGGTTGCGGGCTAAGCGTTTGTTGTCTCTCTGGCCATCTCCTCCTTGTAATATTCGTAATAAAAGAAAACCTTCTTTATATATTTCTTCGTTTGATTATAGGGTGGAACACCGTTATACTTTAAGACCTTTCTGGTTCCGGCATTGTATGCGGCCAGTGCCAGTTTTACATCCCCATCAAACCGATCTAAAAGCCGTTTAAAATACTTAACCCCGCCATTGATATTGTGCTCTGGATTGAAGATGTCATCCACACCCAGGCCTCTGGCAGTTCTAGGCATGAGCTGCATGAGGCCTCTTGCACCTTTGTATGAAACGGCCTTTGGGTTAAACCTGGACTCCGCCAATATGATGGCTTTTACCAGTGCAGGATCCACGTTGTGTCGAATGGAGACCTGCATAATAATCGGGCGAAAAGATTGTTCCGCTTTCCTAACAAGAAGGAATATGGTGTTGGGTTGCAAGCGGGCAGACGGTAGCTTCTCAATCACTGGTGAAGTATTTTCAACTTTACAGACCTCCTGCTTTTCGTATAAATGAGTACTGCCCTTATTCGCTTCACTGGGATGGAGGGTGCCTACACCAATTATTAATAACGCAATTGAAAGGGAACGGAACATCTTAAGAAAAGACGGATTCAAAGTTATCACTTCTTCCATTTTAAACCTCCAAAGCTGCAGCATTTTTGCCGTCTCCTTTACAGAAATTGTTTTCCTGATTAAATAACATAAAAAGAAAAAATCTTGCTTCATAGAAGATGAATTGAGCCCTTTGAAAAAGTATAGTTTTTCAAAGGGGTCGAGTTGTTCTGCATATATATCGCACATTTTGTGCCAAATACTCAAAAGCAGTAAAATATCATTGATAATTCATTGATATTATTATGTATTTATGTTTTATCTATTTTATTTAGAAATAGAAAAAATCATAAATACTATTATTCATATGTAATTTATTAGATAAAAGTGGTAAATAAATACCCATTTTTACCAAATCCAGGGTGTCTTTCCATTACGTTTATTTCCTCCCTGCTATAAATACCGGAGATTCCCTATACTCTCAACAGGTAGTTTATAAATTTGTGACAGTTTATCTTTTTTAAATTTTAGTTGCTAACTACACAGTCCAAAGTTCTTCTAACTTGTTGAAATTATTAGAATCACAAATTATGTGCCGTCATTCCTGCGAAAGCAGGAATCCAGAATATTATCAGTATGATATGACTTCTGGATGCCGGATCAAGTCCGGCATGACGAGAGAACTTTAGACTCTCGAGTTGCTAAGGCGGTGGTCAAATTCTAACGCGTGCAACTGTTTGAGCATCTAAGTGAGTTAAGAAAGAACAGGGGGAAAGATGCGAGTTCTGCGCGGGTTAAAATTTGATTGCCGTTGAAGCTTGGCCAGTGCTTTCTGTTTCATAAGGCTAAAATAATACATAAATTTGTTGAAGAGGTTCATAAAAGGATTGAGGGGAGGATTGAATTTCGAGAACAAGGAAGGGGAAATTCGTCCGGATATTTAGTTGGTTATAAATAATAGAGGGGGGCTATACCCCCCTCTATTTTTAAAAATATTCTGATATTAAACTTATCCTGCTAGAATTGCCTCAGCCTCCTCCCTGTAGGCGTCCATCAGATAGGGTATCCCAGTAACTTTAGCACATTCCTCGGTTAGGGACATCAATTCCCTTCGTTTGATTGAAGGTACGCTGAAGCAACGGGCGCCGGCCATCAATTGCTGCAAACCCACCATAATCTTCTGTCCATAACTATATATTCCCAAAGCGCCCAAAGGAATGTTTTTCATTTCTTTTTTGCCCACTTGATCAACAACCTCTTCGTAACAAACGAAGATTTCCTCAGGGGTTGAACCAAATTCACTTACGGTTTTCGGAAGATTCTTTTGCTCAATCCAATTCGCAATATTTTTGCCGACCATACCAGGGATCATCAAAGCTCTCCCCATGCAGACCGCCTTGCAATACGGTGCGCCAAGAGCAAGGGCCTTAAAGATTCCGTCTTCACTGCTGAACCCTCCAGCAAAGGCAACGTCTGGTGGTCGCTCACCTCTATCCGTCAATTTTTTACAAAACTCATAGGTTGCAGCATGAATATAAAGGCTTGGCATACCCCACTCTTCCATCATACGCCAGGGGCTCATACCCGTACCCCCTGGGGCACCGTCAATAGTAAGTAAATCTATCTTTGCCTTTGAAGACCACTTGATAGCCATTGCCAGTTCTCTCAGGCCGTAAGCTCCGGTCTTCAAGGTGATGCGCTTGAATCCCAAATTCCTTAAACGCTGTACTTCCGCATAAAAGCCTTCCTCATCGATAAATCCGAGTCTGCTGTGTCGCTCAAATTCTTTAATTGCGCCACTCTTAAAGGATGCCCGGTTTATGGGGTTTGAAGGATCAGGAGTAACAATATAACCCCGTTTCTGGAGTTCCAGGGCTCGCTCCAGGCTGTTCACTTTGATCTCTCCACCGATACACTTGGCACCCTGTCCCCATTTTAGTTCGATTGTGTCAAGACTGTGTTTTTTGCTTACGTACTCAGCAACACCGAGTCTGGTATCCTCAACGTTCATTTGTACCAGGATCTCTCCATAACCCTGGTGGTATCTCCTGTAAGTCTCAATCCGTCTGTCCATATCCGGAGCTTTTGTAATCTTACCGTTGGAGTCAAGTTCAAGTTGCGGATCAATACCGCAAACATTTTCGCCACATACGAGGGTAACCCCACTTATAGCTGCACCGATTGCAAAATGTTCCCAGTTCTTCCTGGCGATCTCAGTGGAACCCAATGCCCCGGTAAATATAGGGACCTTCATCTTTACATTAATATCCCATCCGTACTCCGTTTCCGTGCTGACTGATGGGAAGGTGGCAGTATCAGGACCTCCAACTACACCGCATGGTAACCCTTCGGCGCCCAGGGCATATCCTTGTATGTTGAGATGAGAATAATCAATGGGGTAATCTTTGTCCCCCCCGGCAGTGACTTCTCCGAAAGGTCCAGGATAAATCAATTCCCTGCCACGGAAGGTGGCTTTGAAAACCTCACAGTTTCCACGGCAGCCATCTACACAGCGGGTACAAAGACCGCTCATAGGCACTACACTTCGAGAACGGTTGGTGGTTCTGGTAGCATCGTTAGCATTTGGTTGTTGTAAATTCATTAAAATCTCCTTTTTCTAAGCACCAAAATAAAAAAGGTGCCCCTTTTTGTTTGGACACCTTTGTCTCTTCTTAGCTAGTACAATACTTCTTTGTATTGAGTTCGTTTATTTATTTTTGTCATTTATACTATAAATTCCGAAATCTGTCAAGGCCTAAAATCCTGGTTAGAATCTTTTTAGAATGCGAGGTCCCTACCCTCCTTCTTTATCGTTTAGCCGTTAATGTTTAGGGGGAACGCTGGAATTGATGAAGAAAGAATCGAGGGATTTTCCAAAGAACCGGGCTATTTTTATGAAGAGTGGAAGGGATGGTAGGCTTAAGTCGTGCTCTATCTGGGATAAAGCACTCGGGGTGATGTTTAATGTCTTGGCTAGTTCTACTTGTGAAAGGTTTTTCTCTCCTCGAAAATTTCGGATGCAAGCTCCTATTTTGATTGGATTATTATTTAGTAAAAAACTCTGACTCCCTTCAGACCCACCTTCTTTATAAGAAACCTCGCTTGTTTCAGATTTTCTATTTATTGGTGTTCCTTTTGAAGCTTCGATAAAATTTATTTTATTGTCCTCAAAATTATAGTAATGATTGACGTTCAAAAGATTAGATGGCCTGCCTGTCATATTTAAAAATTTTGCAGCACAGGTACTGTCTTCCTGAATGCTTAGACTGACAACCAATTGGGTTATATGGCTTATATTTGCCAGAAATGCGTCTGAATGAGCCCCCTTGGCCAAAGGCCAGTAAGCGAGAGCCTTTAATTCAAAGAGCTTGGGACAGGTGTAGGTAAAAAAATGGAGCGTATCCTTTTCGCCCCAGAGTTCTTGCATGCCGGTTAAGCTCTCAAAGACGTATTTGCAAAGACTTCCTTCTTTAAATTCTTCCTGTATTTTTTGAAAGGTCTTAACGAATTGAGAATGCTCAATGACATTCTTAACGCAGTGAATTCGAACCTGTCCGGATTTAACGAGCTCATTTTCGTAAAACGATAGAAAGAACGTATCCCCCTTTCCTTTACCGAAAGTGAAAGCATCGATAAGTATAAATTCTCCTTTGTCGAAATAGTCCTTATAACGAGAATATATTTTTTGAGGCGGAAAATCGAAGCTGATAAATATATTCTGGAAAACACTACTGTCCTTTGCGGTTAAGAAAAATTCTAAGAAATAATCAAAATATGTTCCAGGCTCCAATACCCAAACCACATTGTCTCCGAGCAAGATCCCTCCCATAATATTGTCCAGGTATTCTATGCCGCTGCTATAGGCTGTTCTCATCAGACTCCATCGAAAGGTTTGCCAGAAAATACACCAATGTGTATCCAGTTTAACTGAAAATTAAAAAAAGTCAAAAACAATTTGTTATTCATAATTAAATTAAACTTAACTTTTATTGCTATACTGGTTGTGTGCAAATAATTAAGTAAAATTTAATCTAAATAATTTTAATTTCGGTAAGTATAATTTTATGCTTGACAACTAATTTTAATAGTAATATCATATTTAACAAAATTAAATTATACGCGCTTAGGCAAGTAATAGTTTAGTATTATTAAATAGTAATTAATTTTATTTAAGTATCGGTTATAGTAAGAACAACTTAAATAATTATTTAATAGTCCTTAAATTCTCCATCAACCA
The DNA here is from genome assembly GCA_030623035.1 of Deltaproteobacteria bacterium. Classification (GTDB taxonomy): domain Bacteria; phylum Desulfobacterota; class UBA8473; order UBA8473; family UBA8473; genus JAUXFK01. The sequence goes on from JAUXFK010000109.1 coordinate 5,786, forward strand.
TCGTATAAAACGTCTTTGACGTAAAGATGGAGGGCCTTTTTACAAATGAGGGAATTATGCCTGAAGCCGTCATTTATGAAAATGGTGAGTTAACAGATTTTTCTAGAGAATTACCCTTAACAGAAGAGCAAAGAGATGCAATACTGCAGCTTGCGCAAAACCAAGAAGATAATGATTATGATTTTGGAAATGTGACAAGGATCATTGTTGATATGGATTACTAAATGGAATTGAATATGCAAGAACAATCTGTGAGTATCATTGAAGACTTTTTCCTGAATGAATCGGAAGAGGACCTGTTTGATTTCCTTGAAGAAGTGCTTAAAAAGCCTCTTTTAGAGAGGAATGAGTGGATTACGAATGAGTGACGAGAGGTAGTTTGGGATATCGTAAAACACGGTAAGCCTCGCTGGAAGATCAGCTCTGGCGGTTAGCGGCGAGAAGAGCGAAGCACAATGGGGTGCTGTTAATACTTGATTATGACAAAGGTGTCCATCAAAAGGGCACCTTTTTTTGACAGGATGTACGGTAACTTCTCAATAAGTCTCCGGGCAGCCGCGGGAGTCCAGTGAATTTTTGCAATATAGATGCCTTACCCCAACTTCTTGAAAACTTACGATATGCGGGATGACCAGGATATAAGAGAGTAAAGAAATCATGTAAATCCTGCCCGCCCTGGTGCGACTCGTTCACATATATTGATCCAGACCAGGCATCATTCCAAACGTGGCTTGTTGAGTATGGAGTATTGATGATCGGTCTGGAAAAGGGTTAATCCTATTAAAAGAGTCCGCCCGAAGGGCGCTAAGTTCAAAAGAATATAATATTTGAATTGACTGTATTATACTCAATTCAAAGGAGATAAAGTGTCTTCTTATTTTGATAACATGACGCATAAAATTTTTAAAAGAAAGAAGCTTTTAAATGTTAGAGAAGCACGATGCGAAATTATATCTATCAATGATGCTAGAAAAAAAGTGGGGTTACCAATATTAATCTCTAAAAAAAGAAAATGTATTGTCTGTGGAGAAGCTTTTAGATCTATCGATGCTTCCCATAGAGTATGCAATAAATGCCGTCCAAAATGGGAAAGGAAAAGAGACGATCTAGAAAAGGCCTTTATCGATATCGAAGATGCAGATACTTTTGATATTCAGGAGGTGGATGAGCTGAGTATTTTTGAAGATATCGAATAAAACACTAACATTCCTTATTTATCTATTCAAAGTCCAGTCTGGAAATCACTTATACCTCCAATAATTTCATATAAAATTTTACGATTAAAAAAACCTTCGAAAAAAGGGTAAACTGTGTTATAGAATTTGTTGTTATCTCATTTTGTAGATGACTCTTTTCAGGTTTATATTTGTTAATATAGGAGAGATTGAAGATGGCAAATGATATCTATAAAGAAGAACACAGAATCTTTCGCGAAACATTTAAGAAATTTATGGAAAAGGAGATTGTGCCTTATATTGAGGAGTGGGAAGAAAAAGGAGTTGTGCCTAAAGAGGTCTGGTACAAAAGTGGTAAACAAGGTTTTATTTGCCCTTGGGCAGATGAAAAATACGGAGGTTTCAACGCAGGATTCGAATATTCGGCGATTATTGCAGAAGAATTAGCAAGAGCAGGGGCGAGTTGTTTTGGATTGAGTGCCCACGGTGACATTGTAGCGCATTATATTAACGATTTTGGAAGCGAGGAACAAAAGTCAAAATGGTTGCCAAAATGTGTGTCAGGCCATTGTATTACTTCGATAGCCATGACAGAACCCAATACAGGCTCGGACATTCAATCAATCCGTACCACAGCATTAAAAGATGGTGACTCATATATCCTCAATGGCCAAAAGATTTTTATAACCAATGGCTTAAATTGTGATCTGGCAGTCGTCGCGTGCAAGACAGATCCAAAGGCTGATCCACCTCATACCGGGATAAGCGTACTACTAGTAGAAGATGGGACTCCTGGATTCAGACACGACAGGAAACTCGACAAACTCGGCTTGCGAGGCCAGGATACAGCAGAGTTAATATTTGAAGATTGCCGTGTGCCAAAATCAAATATTTTGGGCGAAGAAGGGATGGCATTTGTACTAATGATGAAAAACCTTCAACAAGAACGGCTTATAATAACGATAGGTGCGCAGGCGGGTACAGAAGAGCTTTTGAGGTCTACGATAGAATACTGTAAGACTCGAATCGTTTTTGGAAGACCTGTAAGTAAATACCAACATAACACATTTAAAATCGTCGAGTTAGCGACAGAAGTAGAGTTAGGCAAGACTTTTTTAAATACACTTATAGCCGATCATATCGCAGGAAAAGATATCGTAAAAAAGGTATCTATGGCAAAGTGGTGGATTTCGGAGATGGCAAACAGGGTTGCATACCATTGTCTACAACTCCATGGGGGATACGGATTTATGGAAGAATATCCTGTAGCCAGAAGGTATCGTGATGCGAGGTCCCTTACATTCATTGGCGGTACCACTGAGATTATGAAAGTGATCATTGGACGAATGATGGGACTTTAAATAAAGAACACAGTTAATTGTTTAACCATCATAAGAAGCCAACAATATTTTATGATTTGAATCGTATTTTATTCACGACTTAAATCAAATAACTAAAATTGGTTATTGACTTCCCTAAGCAAAAAAAATCGGTCACAGCAACGGAGGTCACATTATAACCCGTGCAAAACTCACTACACCGCTTAAACATATGCACGCGTTATAATGTGACCTCCGCTTTTGTGTTAACTTAAAAATGTTCTTCAAAGACCATGCAAATCACTATCTGGCTAAATAATTAAAGAAAAGCTTCCTAAATGAAACAGATACATTTTCTTAATGAAGAATCGGTTATTATAGAGCCAAGAAGAGGCAAGACAGAATCAAATATTGAGGATACCGTATTTTTATTTTTTTTACCAACAGACCTTAAGATCGCATTCAGTATATTGAGCGGCAAACAAAAAAAAAGAAGAATCGACTTTACTGAGCTATATGAAGTAAGTCAAGATGGTAAACGATTCTCTATTGCAGGGCCGGCAATGGGTGCACCAATCGCTGTAATTCTTATGGAGAGGTTGATTGCCTTAGGGGCTAAAAATATAATTGGTGTGGGTTCATGCGGGTCTCTTCAAGAAAATATACATGTAGGAGACTATATCATCCCTGCTGAGGCGGTAGTTGAGGAAGGAACATCTCAACATTATCCCCTAGACGACTCGACTCCGAAAGCAAGTGAAAAGATCATTGGTTTTCTCAAGAGTTGCTGCCACTTTAAAGGTTTGACCTTTACAATGGGAAAGGTGTGGACAACAGATGCTCCATTTCGTGAAACTCTTAAGAAGATCTTTGCATATAAGAATCAAAATGTCTTAGGGGTTGAAATGGAAATGTCTGCGCTCCTTACTGTTGGCGCATTTAGAGGAATAGATGTGGGAGGATTCCTGGTTGTTTCAGACGAACTATCTACTCTTAAATGGAAACCCGGATTTGGTGGAGATAGGTACACTTCAGCAATGAAGACGGCTTGTGAGGCACTTTTGCTCAATACAAAAACTATTGATTAAATAAAAGGAAAAGGTATTATTTTAGCCTTATGAAACAGAAAGCACTAGCCAAGCTTCAACGGCAATCAAATTTTAACCC
>JAUXFK010000231.1 GCA_030623035.1 Deltaproteobacteria bacterium
CATGGCCGAAGTGAACAAGTCCAATACAAGCCCGGTAATGAGTTTCTCTTCCTTAACGTAATTTAAGGTAGCGGAATATCCATAGATCATTGAAGGCTTGATGTCGTAATCAAGATCAACTCCCTCCTTGGTCCACTGATTTTCGGATTCCCAGTCGGCATACCACACCTCGGAGCCCAGGGACCCGCCTAAGGTCTTAGCTTGGGCAGGAACTTTGGTAAGGATAAAGGCGCTCATGACACATACAACAAGACACATTGAAAGAAACCTTTGCATTTATACCTCCCATTTCAGTTGGTTCATTAGTTAAAATCAAGCTTAGGGTTTGGAAATAAACACAAAAGCCACCGTGATAATCAGCGGTGGCTCCTTCCTTTGACGTGAGAACATCAAAGCCTTCTTGTTTATTTCAAAGCAACATTTTTACCAATTTTCAATCAGGTTTGTATTCCACAATCCTCATCATCCAACCCTCATGCATTTTTTCATCTATTTCGGACTCGTTCGTTAAATAAAGATCGTTCCCGGATTCTCAGTCAATTCCCCTTCTCCCATAACCACTGCCTTACCCCTGCATTCTTCGCAAAGTTCATATATGCGCACCTTATCTTCTTTCTCTTTGATATGCTCTTCTATCATCTTCTGCAGGGATTTCCTCTCTTTGGGTTTTAATACACATTCGAAGACGCTGTATTGTACCGGCTCTCCATAGTTTTTAAGTTTTTTGTGAAGTCTGGTCCTCCTCCGGTCACACGGAATATCATAAGTTATAACCACAAACATCTATCATCATCTCCCATAAATGAACGGTTTGTATACAGGTTCTTTATGCAAGACCACTCTAGCCAATTGCCTGCATTGCCACTCTATAATCTGCTTGAAATCAAGGGATTTCCCGGAATTAGCGTGCGTCTGCTTTGCGGAAAGCCTATTGTCAAATTCCGTGACATATTTTTTAAGGGCATCTTTGCTCATTCGGGTCTTGCCGTTCTCTTTTGTGAAATCTCGCTCTTTAATCATTTTCAGGTTCACCATTCTTACTACCAGTTTGTCCACCACCGGCGCCCTCAATTCTTCCATCATGTCGGATGCAAGCGCTGCATGGCCAAACTTGTACTTGTGAAAAAATCCTTGATAAGGATCGAACCCTACAAGATTGATCATGGAATGAACATAATTGAAAAGCAGACTGTATCCCAGGCTGAGCAGAATATTTAGGGGATCTGTAGGGGGATGTTTAATGCGTTTGGTAAATCCGAAATCATTCTTCAATAACTTTGGCAAAATCTTGAAGTACTTTGCCGAGGCCGAACCTTCCAGTCCAAGTAATTTGTTAACATCTCCAGCCCGTCCAATACGATCAATCACCCTCTTAAGAGCTTCGCTTTGTTTTCCCACAAAAGGTTTTTGTCCCTTACTGGTTGCCAAATAGATGCTGTTCTTAACCTTTGCGGCAACAATAGCTCTTGAAAACTTCAGGCAAAAGGCTTTATCTTCAGCCAGTCTGTATTGTGCCTTTCTGAGAGGCAGATTCTGGGGGAAAGGGGGCTGCAGTCGTCCACGGTAACGGCCGGATGTACTCAGGTAAGCCACGTCAATATTTTTTCTCAGCAAATAATCTATCGCCTGGGGAGTTATGAGCCCATTACCCATGATCACGACCTGATTCACTTTAATGGCCGGAACTTCGAGTAACTTTTTCTTGCCCAGGGTAATCAGAAACCTCTCCCCTGAAATCCGCAATGTGGCCCCGTGTTGTGAAAGGTAAAGCACTGACATATTGGTTTTCCTCCTTTTTTGTAGTCGGCTTTGCCGGCATAAGGCGTAAATCCTTCCCTTCCCGGTTATGATGGCTTTTCAATATTACGCCTAAGAATCTGACACCTTTGTCGAAGTGGGTAATTTGTGTCTTGTGTGGATTGATTTCGAGTCTCAACTTTTTCAATATTCTTTTTGCGTCATTGAGCGCCGATCCCACTTCTTTCTTTGTCTTACACTGAACAATAAAATCGTCTCCGAATCGCACCAATTTATAGCCTTTTTGTATAATGGCCCTGTCAAGGGGGTTAAGGTAGATATTAGCCAAAAGAGGAGAAAGGGGAGACCCCTGGAGAATGCCTACCATTTTTCTACTACTCTCGGCAAGTCCCCTCGTAGTAAAACCCATGGCCCCAATGTGAAGCCATCTTCGGAGCAATTTCAATATATCCTTGTCCTTTAGCGCCCTCTTCACTTCTCTCATCAATAGACTGTGATCGATGTGGTCAAAGAATTCCAGGAGGTCCGCATCCAGCACCCATTGGGAATCTCGATTGAAATTTCTCTTAATCTGTTCGATGGCATTCTGTGTTGAAAGCCCCTTGCGGTATCCATAACTAAAGGGGGAAAAATGTCGGTCGAACAAAGGTTCAATTATCTGGAGTACTGCCCGCTGCACAATGCGATCCTCAACCGTTAAAATGCCGATAGGGCGTTTGCCTCCGTCCGGCTTTTTTAGATTTATGCGCTTAATAGGTCTGGGTTGATAAGCCTTGCTTATCAATTCCTCCTTGAGCCGCAAGAGATTAGCGAATGACATTTTATTGAAATGGATAACAGCCATGTCATCTATACCGGCCACCCCTTTATTCGATCTGACTTTGTTCCATGCATTATTCAGGTTTTCGTTCATGCAAAGTTCTTTATAGAGTTTCCCGGTAAACATTATTTCCCCCCCTCTCCGTATCATTTCGGCCGTTTATCAAATAAAAAAGCCCCGACCATTATTAATGGCGGGGCTTTTAAGGAAGACCTCTTTTTTCTTAAAGGCGATCTCTAATATATATACTGCAACACTATTACCAATTTTAATAACTTCTCAGTCTCTTAAAACCTCCTTTGCCCTTGGCATTGATAATACACTACCAATACAAGGAACATCCATGAGATGCCGTTCAACTATTACCGCCCCGTTCAACCGGGGATCGTAAATAGCTACGAATGGATGTGGATGGCACTCATGTACCAGATAGCCATAGAGCCAGATCGGTCCGCGACCGGATAAAACGATGCCTGCAGAGCGATCCGTCGTTGGGAGAGTCAATTCCCTCAAGTCATCAGGTCCAAGGATATCATCTATCCTGAAATGTAGAACCTGATAGCCATCTATTTCTATTAAATCGAAATGAACCATATGAACGTATAGCTTCATGAGATCGACAAAGATAATCTCATATATCCGCTGTCTGATAAACCTGTACTTTAGGATGATTCATATTAAGAAAAAATTCCGTGGTCGGAATAACTCTATCTGTTGTAGAGTAACGTCCCTTTTGTATCCATAAAACCCCTGATAATTTTACACTGTCAATGAAATCTTTCACATCGTTATTCTCTGTATAGATATTACTGCTTTTTACTGTATTTTCAAGAATGTTCCACTTGTAACCTATGTTTTGCTCTAGTTTTTCAAGAAAAGCTTTCCATTTTATACCCGAGTGTAACTTTATTCCCTCATCTGTTTCTGTTTCATCTTTTAGATAAGCTCTGGCAGGTTCGGTTGTACTGTCGATCTTAACCTCTCTTTTCATCTCAGCAAGATAAGCGAGATGACGAAAGGAGGGAATGCCGATTTTTTCTTCCTCAAAATCAGGGTCTCTCTTTTGCATGCGTAATTTTACTGCCCTCAGACTATTGTGTGCTTTATCCTTCCTGATGTCCTCTACAGACCTAACAAACTCGGTTAGGGCTCTCGAAACTCCCGGATCATTGACACCTATCTTTAGACCGGAAATCCAGTCATCATACACGATAACTTCATCTGCAGTAACTCCCAATCTGCCACTTGTAGAGAAGCGAATTCCTATCGGTACCGCCCGCTTTCCATAGGCTTTAATTTTATTGATAATATGCTCGAACCCTCCGTCACCACTTGCCAGCACAAAAGTCGAAATGTCGGAATTCTTGAAAAGCAGCTCAATACAATCGCAAGCAATCCTAATATCCGCACTGTTTTTTATTGTTTCCTCCCCGTTGTCGCCCTTTTCTCTTCTTGTCTCCACAAAGACAGGTTCGATATCTTGAAGAGAGAATCTTTTGATATCGCCTTCATGAGTGAAGTCAGTCCAGTTTGCATAGGCACGAGCGACACATAACTTGCCGTATTTGCGCGCTATTTTCTTCAGAACAATTATATCCGGCGGACTTTTAAGGTGTTTTATGGTGGAGTACTTAATGTTCTCCCAGTCGATTAACGGTGCAACTGCTCCATCTCCCATCGATTTCTGCTACCTCCCTTTCCTCTCCGTTGAATATCTATTTAATCCTTTAGAGCAAGTCATTCCCTCTCATACACCAAGCATTGAAGTCGGAGGCC
>JAUXFK010000088.1 GCA_030623035.1 Deltaproteobacteria bacterium
TCAGCAACTAAAGTCATTGATTTTTGCCAGACCTGCAAATCTCTATACGTTTTTATTTTTCTTTGTGCCACTGTGCCTTTGCCCCTCTGTGCCTGAGTAGTTACTGCATTTAAACCTCTCTGCGTTAATCTGTGCCTGCCCCGTAGGTCAGGATGATCGTACCGGGGTGAATCTGTGGCTGAATAGTTACGAACAAGCAAGCTGTGGTATAGATATGTCAGTGACCATCCATATATAACACATTGCCATTTTTAAGTAAATATACGAAATTAATTGCAGTGTCATTTCTGAATAGGAACAAGCACTAAAGCAAAGGTTTTCAAGGCCTGTCTGAAAGGGGTCTTTGGAACAGGCCTTTCACGGTGATGTCCAAAACATGGGCTGTAATGCTGGTTACAATCCAGTATTGAACATGGGGACAATCGGAGAAAATAGGGGATTCAAAAAGCCAGGAAGAGAAAAAGAGCTATCTTTTGCCCAATTCTTTCATGGTTTTTTTGTGGATTTTGTAGAAGTCTTCATTCTCGGCCATAGACTTCTTCAATATACTAAATATTTGGGGCAAGTCTTTTTCGTTAATAACCATATTTGCGCTCTTTGAAAAGGCCATCATATTATCAAGGGTTGAGAATGTTTTCCCGATGAGTACAAAAAAAATATTCCTTCTAATAGAGATAGACATCGGCTGAATATAACTTAAAACATGGTTTTCTGATGAAGGCTCTCCGCCGAACTCCTCATGGAGAACGATCATATCATAGTGATTTATCCTCAGCTTCTTGAGCACATCATTTGAGTCTTTTCCGATAACCGACCTGTAACCCAGCTCTTTTAAAGCAGATCTTAACTTTTCTTGATGGGATTGATTGTCATCGCATATTAAGGCGGTTTTTTCGTCTTCCCCAAATGATTCCGATTCCATTTCATGGTCGGGCTCTGAAGGGGCAGGTTCCGCCTTAGTATCTAAAACTTTCTTTTCGTTTAAATCAAGGCCAGACGAATCTTTATCAATATCTGCCTGTGATTTAATCGGTGCTTTTCTTCTATCAATGGATATATTTCCTTTACACTTGGGGCAAGGGATATTTATAATCTTGCCTTCCGGAAGCTTTTCCTCCGGGATCTTAAATTTGCTTTTACATTTCTGACATACTATATCCATCTGTCACCTCCATCCGGGTTGCTTCTATTAAGAATATTTTCCCCCATATTCATCATCCATATCGAGCCCTTCAATGTCTGTGGTCTTCTCTCCTTTAGCAAATTTAATCTGGTCGATACCTCTGCCCACTATAGCCCTTCTTGAAGCATAAGCCATAGATGTTTCCTCTGTGATTATGCCTCCTTCATATTTTTTTATAATATCTTTGTCAAATGTTTGCATATCGTATGCATCGCCGCCTGAAATTATCTCATAGAAGGTCTTTCCCTCTTCTTCTCCATTTAAAATAGACTGCTTCACCCGAATGTTTGTAGACATCATCTCAAAAATCGCCTCCCTGCCACCACCGATCTTGGGCACTAACCTCTGAGATATTACCCATTTCAGGGTGTCAGCCAGACGAAATCTTACCTGGTTTTCCTCTTCCTTATCAAACATGCCGATAATTCTGTTTATCGTTTGGCCGGAATCTATTGTATGAAGGGTTGCGAAAACAAGATGTCCGGTTTCCGCAGCAGTTAACCCGATTTCCATTGTCTCTCTGTCCCTCATTTCACCAACCAGGATTACCTTGGGGGCCTGACGCAGGGCTGCCCTCAGGCCATTGGCAAATGAATCAAAGTCCTTGCCGAGTTCTCTCTGGTTTAAGGTGGCCTTTTTATGCGTATGTAAATACTCTACAGGGTCTTCTAAGGTAATTATATGTACAGATTCTGCTTCATTAATAACATTTAACATCGCAGCCAGTGAGGTCGTCTTCCCGGATCCTGTTGTTCCTGTTACAAGGACAAGGCCGTTTTTCTCCTGAGCGATCTTATAAAAGGTATCCGGGAGGCCGAGTGCATTGATCGTAGGGATTTTATTCTCCAGTTTTCTCATAACTATAGAAGAATTCCCCCTTTGAGAAAAGATATTTACGCGAAATCTGGCCTTTCCAGGAAGTTGATAGGATAGATCACAGTACCCCTCATTTAATAATGCATGGGTAAGGCGTTTATCCAAATCGATCAGGTTGAGGGCGAAAATCTCTGTTTGGAAAGGGGTAAGATTATCTATCGCCGGGTCTATCGGGACAGGCATCAATTCTCCGGCGGATTCTACCTGTAAAGGCCTGCCTACTGTAAAGTTCAAATCAGACAAATTGTCATATTCTTGTAACATGGTATCCAATATGCGGTTTATTTCGGTTTGTCTCATAACGTATTCTCCCAATTAATTCGGTTTTACAATCTAAGTGGATATCAAACCTCTGTAAAATCAGAAGGGCCTTTTTTCACAAAGGGTAAAAACTTAGTTTTATCTATACATTTATTGTATGCTTCATCCGCATCAATCCATCTCTTTTGCAGGTATCCCATAAGGGCATCATCCATGGTCTGCATCCCGTATTTCTTCCCTGTCTGAATGACCGTCGGTATCTGGAAGGTCTTTCCTTCTCGAATCAGATTTCGTGCAGCCGGTACACATATTAGGATTTCCAATGCAGCGATCCTTCCTTTTATATCCTTCCTCTTCAATAGAGTCTGGGCAATTACAGCCCGAATGCCGTCTGCCAAAGTTGACCTGATCTGGCCTTGTTCAGAAGCTGGAAATACCTCTATTATTCTATCTATGGTTTTATGGGCACTGGAAGTGTGGAGGGTTGCGAAGACCAGGTGACCGGTATTTGCTGCCTCTATCGCCAATGAGATGGTTTCTAAATCCCGCATTTCTCCTATGAGTATAATGTCAGGGTCCTCTCTAAGGGCGCCTCTTAAAGCCGCTGAAAAGGACTTGGTATGTGCCCCAAGCTCCCTCTGGTTTACGATACAGCCTTGATTTTTATGGACAAATTCTATAGGATCTTCAACCGTAATAATATGATCCTTTCTGGTTTTATTCGCTACGTCTATAATTGCGGCAAGGGTTGTAGACTTACCGGACCCGGTTGGGCCTGTTACCAGGACCAATCCTTTGGGAAGAGAGGCTAACCTGGGTATTACGGGTGGTAGGCCGAGCTGCTCTGCTGTCATGATTTCTGTTGGGATTTGTCTGAATACAGCCCCTACGCCATGTAATTGTTGAAAATAATTGGCTCTATATCGCGCCAAACCCGGCAATTCGTATCCAAAGTCCATATCCCCTGTTTCTTCAAAGACTTTTATCTTCTCTTCAGGAGCGATCTCATAAAGCAAGGACTTTAGTTCATCGTTTTCAAGGGTTTTATATTTTATCCTTTCCAGGTCGCCTCTGATTCGTAGTATAGGTTGAGATCCAGATGAAAGATGTAAATCTGAAGCCCCCTTTTCATCCATTAATTTAAAGAAAGCATCAATCTTTGCCATTTTTATCCTCCAGTTGTAATGTTTTTTTAAATTTCAGACTCTGCTGATAGACATCCCTTTTCGATATGCCTTTATCCTTTGAAACCATATTTATCAAGTCTTTCATAGGCAGATCAAACTTTTTCTGATATTCACTCAATAGATTCATAATAGAAGTATCGCCCGGTTTATTTTTATCAATATTTCCTGACAGCAAAAGGGTGATCTCTCCTTTAATTTGCCTTCCTTCTAACTTCCTTATGATATCGGAAATTTTCCCTCTTATCACCTCTTCAAAGACCTTGGTGAGTTCTCTGGTTAATACTGTTTTCCTGTCTCCACATATATCCAGTAAGTCAAGGAGAGTAGCGCGAATCCTATTGGGAGATTCGTAGAAGATGATCGTCCTTTTTTCTTCTTTTATTTTCTCTATAAGCTTTCTTCTTGCGTTGGTTTTACTCGGAAGAAAACCCTCGAATAAAAAGCTTTCTGTAGAAAGACCTGAAATGCTAAGAGCGGCTGTAGCTGCCGATGGACCCGGTACAGGCGTAACCTCGATAGCACTTTGAAGTGCAAGATTTATGAGGTAATAACCAGGATCTGAAATGCCAGGGGTGCCGGCATCTGATACGAGAGCGATATTTTTACCTATATTGAGCTTTGATAGGATTTGTTTCCCTTTGGCATACTTATTGTGTTCGTAATAGCTTGTCAGAGAGGTTTTAATATTGTAATGCTTGAGAAGAATCCTTGTTCTCCTCGTATCTTCAGCGGCAATGATATCTACTTCGTTTAGTATTCGCACCGCCCTTAACGTAATGTCCTCTAAGTTGCCGATAGGCGTCGCAACAATGTACAGTATTCCTTTGTTCTGGGAAGGTCTTGTCATTTTAAAAAGAACTCCACCCTATTCAGGTTTGATCACAGGTTATATAATATATCTTTCCCGCTAAAGACAGCTTCCCTGCCGAGTTGTTCCTCTATTCTGATTAGCTGATTGTACTTGGCCACCCTGTCCGTCCTTGAGACAGATCCTGTTTTGATCTGACCAGTATTGCAGGCAACTGCCAGATCTGCAATTGTTGTGTCTTCCGTCTCTCCAGACCTGTGAGAAATGACAGCAGTGTAACCCGCCCTCTTTGCCATCTCAATTGCATCCATTGTCTCTGTAAGAGTTCCTATCTGATTCACCTTTATTAGGATTGAGTTTGCAATACCTTTCTCAATGCCCTTCTTAAATATCCGGGTATTGGTTACAAATATGTCGTCGCCTACAATCTGTATCCTTTTACCCAGACGTTTGGTAAGGAGTTCCCATCCATTCCAGTCGTTCTCTGCCAGTCCGTCTTCTATAGATATGATAGGGTATTTTTCAACCAGGTCACAATAGAAGGCGATCATATCTTCTGAGGATTTCTCAGGGTTTTTTTCTGCTTCTAATAGATATCTGTTGTCTTTGTAAAACGAACTGGCAGCAGAATCCAGGGCTATAAATACATCCTTGCCTGCTTTATAGCCAGCTTTTTCTATACTCTTCAGGATTACCTCTATCGCCTCTTCATTCGAATTCAAGTTTGGTGCAAAACCCCCTTCATCTCCTACTGCTGTATTATATCCCTTTTCTTTAAGTATGGTCTTCAAATTATGGAATATCTCCACTCCTATCTTAAGGGCATGGCTGAAAGACTCTGCACCCAGGGGCATGACCATAAATTCTTGAATATCAACATTGTTGTCAGCATGTGCCCCGCCATTTAGGATATTCATCATGGGTACAGGCAAAACCTTGGCATTTATTCCTCCCAGATACTGGTATAAAGGAAGATCAAGGACTTTTGCTGCTGCCTTAGCCACTGCCAGTGAGACCCCCAAAATAGCATTCGCTCCTAACTTCTTCTTATTTTCTGTACCGTCCAGTTCAATGAGTTTTGAGTCAATTCGTTTCTGATTTATAGCATCCAAACCAATGATCTCTGAACGAATCGTTTCGTTAATATTGCTAACGGCTTTTCTAACCCCTTTGCCCAGAAAATCTTTTTTGTCCCCGTCCCGAAGCTCTATCGCCTCTCTTTCTCCGGTAGATGCACCAGATGGAATAGATGCCCTTCCTATCACTCCACTTTCAAGTAATATATCGACTTCTACAGTCGGATTGCCGCGAGAATCGAAAATCTGCCTGCCGTGAATGTCCGCTATCTTGCTCATAAATACTTCCTCCTTTTTCATGTCTCTATTTGCAAAATCTTTAAAATGGCCTCGTTCCACCCGGTGGGGCCTACTTTTGAAGCAAAAAGAAAGTTAGAAAAGCTATCTATCCCCTCGTATCCCTCTTTAGATTTCTTAACCAGGACAGGGATATCAACCGCTTTCAGCATGGGAAGATCATTGTAACTGTCACCTATGGCAATGGTCTTTAACTCAGGGTGCTTCTCTCTATACATTTCGGAGATGATATTTACGGCCTTCCCTTTATCATTGTCTCCTAACAAACAGAAAAAACGTCCTCCTTTTGTGAGGTTCAGATTCAGTCTCCTTGTCGTTTTTTCTAACTCTTTTTTGTCATCTTTTGTACCATTAAAGAGAAAAGGCTCTGAGTATTCTCGCTTCTTTGCCAATACTGCATCTTCCTTAGAAAGCCCGGTCAAATCTATTAGCTCAGCCACTTCCATTTCAGAAAACCCCTTGATTTTATTTCCAAATATATCTTTAATGATTTTAAACTGTTTTATTAATTCTACATAACGAATGCCCAGTTCTATAATCTGATAACCCTCTTTGTTGGTGTAATTTCTATCTTTGCGTATTTTAGCATCAGGGATAAATACTGCACCACCGTTTTCGCTGATAAAAGGGGCATTGTTATCCAGTCTTTTCCTCCACATTTCAATCTCTGCCCTGGTTTTGCTGCTGCATAATACAAGAGGAATACCTCTTTCTCTTATTCGCTTCAAGGCCTCTGTTGCAGCATCGAAGGAATAGGTATTGTGATCCAGCAATGTGCCGTCAAGGTCTGAAAAAATTATTAACTTTTTATTTTTCATTACTTTTTTTAAAGCCAATAAGCGCTAAAATGATACGTTTTCCTCAAGGTTTGGATTAGTATTACTAAGGTCACCTTGGGGGAATATACTATTTGTCAATATAAAACCAAACCTTATTTAATTGAAATGATGCTGGGTGGCAACTTTTAATGTTGACTATTATTTAAAGTAATAAAAGCGAAAAAGCAAGGAAATTTTAGTTATATCAAGAAGTTCTACAAAGAAACTCTATTTATAAAAAGGTAACAGTTTAGCTTTTTTGAATTTTAGTTGCTTCAACGGCAATCAAACTTTAATCCGTGTAAAACTCGCATCCAAGTGAGCGTAAAGAAAGAACAGTATATCACCATTCAATTCAGTATCTCAATTATGACCTATTTCAGATATAAAATGGGAGGTTATCCCCTGTTCTTTCTTAACGCTAACTAAGACGCTCAGACAGTACACGCATTAAAATTTGACCGTCGTTGAAGCTTGCTGATAGTTTTCTATTTCATAGTGCTAAAATTATACATAAAGAGCAATATATGTGCCAGATTTTTGTCAGGAAGGTGCCTCAACATCCTTTTAATTTAGATAATGGTAAATTATCAATGAAAAAAAGAGGCTCAGTTTAAAAGGCCAGTGAATTATGATAGCTATGAAAGGTCATGCAAAGAAAAGAAGAGGGTTAAAATGATTACCTTTGCTCTGTTAACTCAATAACCATTTTTAGTTATTATATTGACGAAAAAGTCAACATTTTGACAAATTTATAAACAGGAAAGTTTTATTGGATGATCCATTGAGTTGACACTTTTTGATATTGCTGTTATAAAAAAGTATCATAGTTTGCAGGAAAGGGATATTTTAGGGAAAATGATTTAGTTAAAAGAGGCTTTTCTGTTTTTCAGGATAAAGAAGAAAGGAAAGGAGATAACCCTATGGAAGAAAAAGATTTTGGAAGTGTAAAGGTAGTTAGAAAAGAGAATTTTGCCAAGGTAATTTTAAACAGACCGGAAAAGTTAAACGCACTGAGCCCGGAGTTAATAGAAGACTTTATAAAGGCTTGGTCAGACGTGGCAAATGATAAAGTCGTAAGAGCGATAATCATCACAGGCGCTGGTCAGTCTTTTAGTGCGGGTGGGGATGTAGTAAAGGATATAAACCCCCTAAGAGATATGGGCGCTACAGAATTCCATGAGTATTTCAGTGTGGCAGAAATAATGTACAAAGGGATTATAGATTTAGAGAAACCTGTAATTGCTGCAATAAATGGATATGCAGTTGGAGCGGGTTTTGATTTGACTCTGGCATGTGATATAAGAATCGCTGCACAAGATGCAAAGATGGGAGAATTCTTCGTGAGGATGGGTCTCACCCCGGAACTCGGAATATATATATTGCCCAGGTTGGTTGGGGTAGGATGGGCAAAGATGATCTGTCTTACAGGGGATGTAATAGATGCTGCCCAGGCGGAAAAGATTGGTATCGTTGAGAAGGTTGTGCCACCAGATGAACTGATTTCTGCGACCGAGAAATTAGCAGGGAAACTTGCAAGAGGGCCAATTGCAATAGGAACCATTAAAAAGGCACTGAACGAATCGCTCAAGATGACCCTCGAGTCATCAGTTGATTATATATCGAGATTACAGTATCAGTTATGCCATACTGAAGATCACAAAGAAGCAGTTACGGCATGGTTAGAAAAGAGAAAGCCGACATTTAAGGGGAGATAGAGAAAAGGCATTTTGCGGCAGCTTCAATGGTCTTTTCGATATCCTTATCTGTATGGGCGAGAGACATAAAGGAAGCCTCGAACTGGGAAGGTGCCAGGTAAACCCCTTCTTTCAGCATTGCCGAAAAGTACATGGCAAATCTATGGATATCACTCATCTTTACAGTAGAATAGTCTACCGCCGGCCTGTCTGTAAAGAAGAGACTGAACATGGAACCCACCCTGTTAGAGAATACAGGGATTGAAGCTTTATTGGCAGATTCAGTTATTCCATCTGTAAGTATCTTTGATTTTTCTTCAAGGGCCTCATATACTCCTTTTTGAGAGAGTATCTTTAGCGTCTCAATCCCGGCTGTCATAGCCAGAGGGTTTCCCGATAGAGTTCCTGCCTGGTAAATCGGCCCAAGGGGGGAGAGCTTTTCCATAATCTCCCTCTTTCCGCCAAAGGCCCCAACCGGTAATCCACCGCCTATGATCTTTCCTAAACATGTCAGGTCCGGGGTAATACCAAATAGTTCTTGGGCACCGCCAAAGGAGACGCGAAAGCCGGTGATCACCTCGTCGAAGATCAGCAAAGAGTCGTGTTGATAACAGACATCTCTCAACCCTTCCAAAAACCCTTCTTCAGGCAGAATAACACCCATATTTCCTGGAATTGGTTCAACGATAATGGCTGCTATGTTTTTTCCATCTTTTTTAAATGCCTTTTTAACGGATTGAAGGTCATTGAATGGCAGGGTAATGGTTTTTTTCGCTAGATCTGATGGGATTCCGGGGCTGTCTGGGATACCGAAAGTCGTAGCGCCGGATCCTGCCCTGACTAAGAGACTGTCCACATGGCCATGGTAGCATCCCTCGAATTTGATTATCTTATCCCTGTTTGTATACCCCCTTGCCAGTCTAATCGCGCTCATAGTCGCTTCAGTACCGGAACTTACCATTCGAACCGTGTCTATGGATGGCACAGCCTCAACTATCATACTTGCAAGTTCTACCTCCAAAGCGGTTGGCGCTCCAAAGCTGGTTCCCTTTTCCATTACCTTCTTAAGAGCAGAGATGACTTGAGGGTGGGCATGCCCCAAAATCATAGGCCCCCATGATTCTACATAGTCAAGATATTCGTTACCATCAGCATCGTAGATCTTAGACCCGTTTGCCCTTTCTATAAAGATGGGGTTGCCTCCTACGGCCTTGTATGCCCTAACAGGGCTGTTTACTCCACCCGGGATATATCTATTTGCCTCTTTGAAAAGTTCTTCCGATTTCTTTGTGTTCACCATGTCTCCTATAATGTGATGCCCTACTTTCTTTGATTCGGGCATTCTCAAGGACTTCTCTGATAAAGGGTAGGAGATAAATATCCTCTGTATCAAAAGAGGAAAGAGAATTTATAAGGATTTTTATTCGACCCTCTGTTGGTTCAGATGGTTCCATAAATATCTTGTAAGTTTTATGGACTTTACAAAGCCCCCCCTTCACGAAAAGCTCCTCGTCTTTGAGCTTTTCATAGACTACTTCAACACCGAGCTTAAAAGCGAGATTCTCAAGATTTTCTAATACTTTTCTGGTATGCATTTTAATTAAAAAATCTGTAACAGTTTACCTTTTTTAAATTTTAGTTGCGAAGGTGGTGATCAAATTTTAATCTGTGCAACTGTTTGAGCAACTTAGTGAGCGTTAAGAAAGAACAGGGGGAAAGATGCGAGTTTTGCACGGGTTAAAATTTGATTGCCGTTGAAGCGTGGCGAGAGCTTTCTGTTTCATAAGGCTAAAATAGTACAAAAATCTCTAGAAATACTCCATACTTGTTTTTTTAAACTCCTCTGTGCTAAATAGAAGTTTGAAATCTTTTATCCCGGTTTTCTCTGATATTTTTCTTGCAATTTCGATACAACCGTCTTTTGTTTTAGAATGGATCATCGCATAGAGATTGTACTTCCAATCTGGTAGTGTATGTCTTTCATAACAATGAGTTACCTCTTTGAAGGATGCAATTATCTCACCTACCCGATTCACTTCTTTCTCCGGGACTATCCAGACAGACATGGCATTGGCATTGATACCTGCTATCCTGTGTCTAAGGGTAGCACCAAAGCGTCTTATGTAGCCGTTGTCTATTAACTCCTCGATTTTTTTTAAAATGTCTTCCTCTGGTATATTAAGCTTATTTGCAATATCCAAAAAGGGCCGGGGGGTTATTGAGATATCCGTTTGAATCTCTTTTATTATCTTCTTATCAAGATCGGTTAGTGACATATTTTAATTATTTTAGCCTTATGAAAAAGAAAGCACTCTCCAAGCTTCAACGGCAATCAAATTTTAACCCGTGCAGAACTCGCATCTAAGAGAGCATAAAGAAAGAACAGCATTCAGCTATTAAATTCAGCCGATAAGCTTTGGAA
>JAUXFK010000118.1 GCA_030623035.1 Deltaproteobacteria bacterium
GTAACTACTCAGCCGCCGATCTACGCTGATCATCACTGATATTTTTTCTTTTATTATCATATACAAACCTTTTGAACTCCGGTTTCCTGCCAAAATTCAATAATAAGCCAACTTCTATATTTGTTGCCTTCAAGTAATTGATTAATTGTATTTAAACCTGTCTGCGTTCATCTGCGTGAATCTCCGGCTGAATAGTTACAGATTTTTTACTAAAACTTAATTTTTCAACATTTTTGGTTAAGGTATCAAAATACCTTTTACATGTCAACAGAATAACATACTCTTACTTTCCTGTTATATTTAACAGAATCCTTGACATAAAAACCTCTTTAAGTTATACGATTTGATAACAGGCAGATAAAAGGGGAAACCACATAAAATGGCTAAAAAAATATTAGATATTATCGATCTAGAGACCCACTTCATAACAGAGGAAGGGATAATAAAGGCTGTTGATGGTGTAAATCTAGCCCTTAATGAAGGAGACACACTTGGTTTGGTAGGGGAATCAGGATGTGGGAAGAGCGTTACCGCACTCTCTATTATGCGGTTGGTTCCTGATCCGCCCGGGAAGATCTTAGGAGGCGAAGTACGATTTGAAGGTAGAGATCTCCTTAAACTAAATGAAGCGGAGATGCGAAAGATCAGGGGAAACAAGATATCCATGATATTCCAGGAACCGATGACCTCTCTAAACCCGGTCTTAAAGATAGGAGAGCAGATTTCGGAGGTTATAAGGCTCCATAAGGGGGCATCAAAGAAGGATGCTATTGATAGGTCTGTAGACATGCTAAAACTGGCAGGATTCCCTTCCCCACAGACAAGGATAGAAGAATATCCACATCAGATGAGTGGAGGGATGCGGCAAAGGGTAATGATTGCTATGGCGCTATCGTGTGATCCGAAATTGATGATTGCCGATGAACCCACAACTGCTCTTGATGTGACGATACAGGCCCAGATAATGGACTTGATGAATCGGCTGAAAGAAGAAAGAAGGATGTCAATTCTCTTGATCACTCACGATTTAGGAGTCATAGCTGAGACTGCTAAGTATGTGGCTGTTATGTATGCAGGTAAGATCGTCGAATATGCGGATGTAATCGATCTTTTTAAGACCCCCAAGCACCCTTATACGAAAGGACTTCTTTCGTCGCTTCCTAGAATAGATGAAAGAATAGAAACCAAGAAGAGGTTAAATGTTATACCTGGAATGGTACCAGGACCCTCAGATATCCCTGAAGGGTGCAGATTTTATCCAAGGTGCACGCATTCCATGCCGGTATGTGCTGAGCAAGAACCGTGGTTAAAAGAGGATACCAACGGTCATCTAGTAAGCTGTTGGATATATCTCTCTTAGAATTTCTGCTGCCCCTTTGTCCAACAGCCTTTGGGCAAGTCTTTCACCCAATACAGTGGGGTTATCAGGGCTTCCCTGGATACTGTCCCTTAATAGTATCTTCCCATCAATACTGCTTACAATCCCGCTGAGCGATAAAACCCCATTATAGATTTCTCCCAATGCGGCGATTGGAACTTGACACCCTCCCCCCAATCTTTCCAAGAATTGTCTCTCTGCAGTGATTGCTATCTCTGAATCAGTAGAGTTCAGAAAACTTACAATTTCGTTTATCCTATTGTCATCGATCCTGGATTCAATCCCTAATGCTCCCTGTCCTATAGCCGGCAACATAATATCCGGGGAAATATACTCTGATATCCTGCATTCTAAGTCCAGCCTCTTTACCCCTGCACCAGCCACAACAATTGCATCGAGAGAAGATGTCATAAGCTTTTTCAACCTTGTATCCAAGTTGCCCCTAAGTGGTATCATTTGGAAGCCTGGGTAAAGGTTAAGAAGTTGAGCCTGCCTCCTCAGGCTACTGGTACCTATCCTGGAATCCGGCGGCATGTCTATAAGCTTTAGGTTATTCTTAGATATGAGGGCATCTCTAAAGTCTTCTCTACCTGTTATCGCAATTATTTGTAAACCTTCAGGGAGAGCTGTAGGGACGTCTTTCATACTATGGACGGCAAAATCAATCTTCGCTCTGATAAGGGCATCTTCGATCTCTTTAACAAAGAGACCCTTGCCTCCAACCTTTGCCAATGGTACATCTGTTATCCTATCTCCTTTGGTCTTTATCTTCTCCAATTTGCATTTTATCTCTGGATATCTATTTTCTATCTGTGCTTTTACCCAGTTTGCCTGCCACAATGCAAGCTTACTGGAACGGGTGCCTATCCTTATAATGTCCTTTTCCATATTTTCCTATTACCAGGGGGTGCTTATCCCCTGATTCACCATCTGATTTACAAACGTCCTATCATATAAGGGCAAATTCGTTTTCTGCTGGAGCAAAGTGGTGAAACAAAAATCAGTGAAAAAGAAACTTTATCATATACTTACAAAATTAGGCGGTGGATTTTGGTTATCTGTCCTTCATTTGCATACTCGATTAGAATAATTAACAGGATCACCCCGAAGAAAATTATTTTCGGCTTTTAACCCACCATTTTCCCATAGAAACAATCTGCTCATTAAGGAATCTGACTCTATCATTCAATACATGCAGTATCCTTTTCATGATTTTTAAGGCTAGGTCATTATCTTCATTCATAATTTTAGAAAAATGCAGCTCATCAATCTCCAGAACACGGGTCTCTCGCACCGCAATAACAGAGGCTGAAGAAGGAAGGTTCTCGATGAAGGACATCTCTCCAAAGATATCCCCATCCCCTAAATCAGCGATGGTCTTTGTCGATTCTTCAGTTATCTTCTTTGATACCTTTACCTGCCCTGAGTATATAATACTTAAAGTTCCTCTTTCTACCCCTTCGGTCATCAGTTTGGCATCTTTTTCATAAGTGACATCTCTACAACAAAGCAGAATCTTTATGATTTCATCGTCATTGAATCCATTAAAAAAAGCCAGGTCTTTTAAGGAACTGACAGTAATATCTGAAGAAATATTTAGCTTTCTTCTGTATCTCTTTTCAGAGGATATTAAATTGACTATAGGACAATAGTTAATGATCCCGGTGATTAAAGAATATAACCCGAGGATAAATAGAATTACTTTAACAATAGGGCCTAAAAATTCACCAAAATAAAGTAAGGCAGAACCAATGAGAATTATCCCCCCTAAAATTCGAAGCCCTCTATCGATTGGGATTTCAACGGTCTTCAAGAAAAGTCACCCCCTTTTCGTTTCCATCCTTTATGTGGTATTTAAGGAGGGGTGGCTTACTCTATTATTGGAGAGCAAGAAGGTTTCAATGAAACTGTCAATGTCTCCGTCCAATACAGCGTCTACGTTCCCCACCTCTTTATTTGTCCTATGATCCTTGACCATCCTGTAGGGATGGAGGATATAGGAACGGATCTGACTCCCCCAGGCAATCTCCTTTTTATTGCTGTGGAGTTCATTCATCTTCTCAGCCTTCTTTTTCAGCTCCAGCTCATAGAGTCTTGATTTGAGTACCTTCATCGCCATGGTCTTGTTCTTATGCTGAGATCTCAAATTTTGACACTGTACAACAATTCCTGTCGGAATGTGCGTAATTCTAACAGCAGAATCTGTTCTGTTGACATGCTGCCCTCCAGCGCCACTGGCACGAAATGTGTCTATCCTCAGATCCTCCTCACTTATATCCACATCTATTTCGTTATCAATATCAGGATAAACAAATATGGAAGCAAAGGAGGTATGACGTCGTCCCCCGGCATCAAAAGGCGAAATTCGAACCAATCTGTGTATCCCTATCTCTGCTTTTAGTAGACCATATGCATAGTCTCCTTCTACAGTAAAGGTTACACTCTTTATTCCTGCCTCATCTGCGCGCAGATAATCTACGATCTCTGTTCTAAACCCCTTTCTTTCAGTCCACCGCAAATACATCCTCATCAATATCTCTGCCCAGTCTTGAGCTTCGGTTCCGCCGGCTCCCGCATGGATGCTAATGATTGCATTGTTGAAATCATTCTCCTCTCCCAGCATCCGCATGACTTCCATATTATGGGCCTCTTTTTCTATCCCATCAAGGCTTGATTCGATTTCGGCAATGACTTCTTCATCCCCTTCTTCTTGACCAAGCTCCAGGAGAATCATGACATCTTCAAGGTTCCTCTTTTGCTCTTCCCACTTACTGACTATATTATTAAGAGACTTTCTTTCTTTTAAGAATATCTGTGCTTTTTCTTTGTCATCCCAAAAATCTTGTTTTGACATCAACTTTTCTATATCATTTAATTTTAAATTTATACCGTCAATATCAAAGATAACCTCGAATATCATCCAATCTTTTATCCAAATCTCTAAGTCTTTCTTGAGCCTCGTCTAACACTTTTCAACACCTCTCTTATTATTATCATTAACATTAACACCAAACAGATTTGAGCAAAAATATCTCCATATTCTGTATAAAATGTATTGATCCTGACCAACTGGATACCATCTACCAAAGACCCTTTTGTAAATATCTCAGTGGCAAGCCTCGTCTTTCCAGTGGCATCAATAATTGAACTTATGCCTGTATTTGCAGCCCTTAATATAAAGACCCTGTTTTCAACCGCTCGAAAGACAACCATGGAGTGATGCTGGTAAGGAGCAAATGTTTTACCAAACCATGCATCATTGGTTATATTCACCAGAAAACATGCCCCTTTCTTGACGAATTTCCGGACAAGGTCAGGAAAGATTGCCTCATAACAAATGAAAACGCCGACTTTTCCAAGAGGAAACGCTAAGGGCTCAATGCTTTCCCCCGAAGAAAAATCACTGATTCCGGCAGTAATCTTTTTAATAAAATAGAGATACTTACCTAAGGGGACATACTCACCCAGTGGAACCAGATGGATCTTATCGTATCTCCCGAGGAGACTTCCATTGGGTGATATTAAAAAAGCACTATTAAAATACCGGGCCTCTCTATTCTCAAACCGATAAGCAGGGCTGCCGAAGAGAAGGTATGATCCGGTCTCCTTTGAGATATCAAAGATCAGCTTTCTATGCTTGCTGTCAGATTGAAAGTAAAAGGGAGTCGCCGTCTCTGGCCATACAATTAAATCAGGGCCGGATTTCGCAGCCTGAAGACTCAATTCTTTGTATATTCTGGTTGTCTCATCTTGAAAGGCCGGGTCCCATTTCTTACTCTGATCGATATTCCCCTGGATTAGCGAAACCTTAATGGTTTTAAACGCCTGGGATTTTTTATATACATCAGCGAATCGCCACTGTCCGTAAAAAAGCGTAATGAATAAGAGCAGAAAGGTAAAAGCGATCTCTTTATAGAACCTTTTTTCTCTATTTAAAAACCAGTTATAAGACAAATTGAACAACAGGGCATTTACCAGGACGATAAGGAAACTAATCCCATAGACCCCGGTAATATCTGAAACCTGGATAAGGGGCAGACAGAGATACTGGGAGTAACCCAAACTTTCCCAGGGGAAACCCGTAAAAAAAAATGACCGCACATATTCTATAGAAACCCAGATGAACGGGGCTGCTGCAAACTCCTTTAAGCCAGGTCTTATCTGTGCGAACCTTACCAGAAATGCAAAAGCACCAATGAAAAGGCTCAAATACGAAACAAGGAGTATCAGGACAAAGATACTGAATATACAGTTAAGATCGCCATATCTCGAAACAGCGATAAAGACCCAGTTCACCAACCCCAGGAAAAATACGAAGCCGGTAATTGTACCCAGGCAGAAACTATGGTAAAGGTTTTTCCCTTGGATTGCGTAGAATAAGGGGATCAAAGCAAACCAGGCAATAAATTCAAGATTGAACCTGGGGAATACGATAATGAGCAATGCGCCTGAGCATATTGACAGTATTATATCTTTTGGCCTTATCGATGATATTATCTGTTACCACCACCCTTCTATTAAACCTGTTTTCGGCTGAACTTCTCTTCCAATATTTGATAGAATAGCGTAACCGCTTTATCGAGCTGGTCTTTTGAAAAGGATTTGGTTCTTACATGAAAATACTGACAGGCTGAATAAGGTATCTTAAACCCTGAAACATCTTCTTTGATTAATTCAATCTCTCTTTGAAAATCTTCTTCTTCCATCTTCCCTTCAATCCCTTACAATCCTCTACATCTTCCATATCCCTGGAATAGGGCTCCGGCAGTATTTACACCTTCCATCTTCAATATCTGTTTTTAATACTGTATAACCGATCCGTTTTATTATCAAATTCTTGCATCTGGGACAATAAGTGTTCTCTCCTTCATGACCGGGAACATTTCCAATGTATACATAGTTTAATCCCATATCCAATCCAATCTTTCTTGCCCTTTCAAGTGTCCTTATCGGAGTCGGCGGCAGATTCTTCATTTTGTACGTTGGATAGAAACGAGAAAAGTGCACGGGCACATTCGCTCCAAGCCTGTTTTTTATCCATAAGCTCATCTTTGTTATCTCTTCTTCGCTGTCATTGAGTGTTGGAACGATAAGGACAACAATTTCATACCATATATTAATCTTATTAAGGATCTCCAGGGTATCAAGAACCGGTCTGAGCTCTCCAGAGCATGTCTCAGAATAAAACCTTTCTGTAAAAGCCTTCAGATCGATCTTAACAGCAGTGAGGTGTCTACAGAGATCGACCAATGGTTTTTTATTGATAAAACCATTGGATATCATAACATTTCCAATCCCCTCTTTCTCTGCCAATCCGGCTATGTCGTACATGTATTCATAAAAGACGACAGGCTCAGAGTATGTATATGCAATCGTAGCACAACCCTCTCTCTTTGCAATATCTACAATACCTTTTGGAGTAATATGATAACTCTTTATCTGCTCTGGCCTGAATTGGGCCATATTCCAGTTTTGACAGAACCTGCACTCAAAGTTACAGCCCGCTGTTGCAATTGAAAATGCCAGCGTCCCAGGCAAATAGTGGAAAAGGGGTTTCTTCTCTATAGGGTCAGTATGGATAGCGCAGGGTCTTGAGTATACCAAACTATAATATTTCCCGCCTCTGTTCTCTTTATTCCCGCAGTATCCTCGCTCCAGATCGGCTATTTTACATCTCTTGGGACAGATCTCACATTCGACCCTTTGATTTGCCAGCTTTTTATAATACATTACCTCCTTTAATGGGGGTTCTTCTTCCGGTGTTTTAAAACTGTTAGCACCGTAGGCTATATTTGATAAACCATTATATTTGACTGACGCTGAAGTGATACTCAGTGCGCATATACCTTTTTGGACTTTACTCAAAAATTCACGTCTAGAACAAGAGGGGTTCATTAAGGATTCCTGTTAATAATCTATCCGGTGACAACGGATTGCACTTCATAACCATTGTCTTCGATAGAACCGGCAATACGATCAATATCATCTGTATCTAAACGAAAATAATAAACCCTCTTCCCTTTGTCGTTAAAAGATGACATGCCGACACTTATAATATCCGCTCCATTTTCCTTGATTAATTTGGAGACATGTTGGAAGGCCTCTGGGTCTTCCCCCAGAACTACATCTACCCTTGAGCTGTATTTGATAACCCCCATCATTTCTATAAAAACCCCAAAAATGTCGGTTTCTGTGATCATACCGACCAACTTGCCTTTTTCCACAACCGGTAGCCCACCAATTTTGTTTTTTTGAAGAAGCATTGCTGCTTTTTCTATGTCGGTCTGGGGGCTAACCGTAATAGGGTCTTTGGTCATTATCTGATACACTGTAGAAAATTTTGATGTAAAAAGGGAAGCTTCTTTTGTTTTATTGGATTCTAAGGGGACCAGAACCTGCCGAAGATCTGCATTTGTAATTATCCCCACAAGTTTTCCACCATCCAATACAGGGATATGACGAATTTTATTAATTTTCATAAGCTCAAATGCCTTCTTTATATCATCGCTAACCGTGAGTGTAATAAGCTTATTCGATATGATATCTTTTACTATCATTATGACACCTCACTATCTATTATTTTTTTATGGCATTGTTTGTAATTGTTTAGCCATCTTAAGGAGCTAACGAGATTTTATGATTTGAATTGTCTTTTCCTCACGGTTTGAGCCATTTTGAAGATTCTAAATTCGCTGCGCCAAATTGCAAATAACTCTATCTCAAGCTCACTCAAACAATTTGCAACTTTTCGCTTCGCTATCTTTGATGGTCTCGTAAAAAGTCAAAAAATACCATTTCCCGTCATTCCGGCGAAAGCCGGAATCCAGTGTTTTCAAGCAGTTGCGGATCATCTGGACTCCGGTTTTCACCGGAGTGACGACTTTTTACGAGATCATCAAACTTGGGTCCCAACAGGATTTATATGAGATTTCCATCCAGAAACGGCACTTTTCCGCAATCTCTGTGCTCTATTTTCCAGCGCCGAACACTATGAATGCGTAAACAACCTGTTTCATAAACTTTTCCCTATGTTACATAAAATCGCTATAAACTCAAGAGATAAACAGCAAAAGAGAGCCAAGACCGGGAGTCCACTTTGCCTAAACCTTTGGCTAAAAGTTTCTTGGCGGTTCTTTATTAATCAGCCGGCTTCCGCTTTACCAGGTGGACCACTTCCATTTCAGCGACTACTTCTCCCCGCTGGTTTATGCACGTCTCTGTATGGATAACCAACCCTCTATCCGCCTTTGAGGTCTCTTTCTTCTCGGTAATCTCCATCTCTACCTTTATGGTATCTCCGGCTCTAAGAGGGGCCTTA
>JAUXFK010000204.1 GCA_030623035.1 Deltaproteobacteria bacterium
CTTGGCTCACAGAACGACATGGCTACGATCCGACTTCCTTTATCCTCTTATCCAGTGGTGATTGGATTCTTCCCTCAGAAGCAACGAGTATCGTTTCCCCATACTTGCCTTTGATCCTACCCTCTTTAACAGATCGCATAATAATCCCGTCTAAAATCCGATCTATCAGCACGGGTATCTTTCCTGTTGGAAGATTATCTTCAAAAAGAAAAAAAACAACAGCCTGGTTATCCAGTTGGTCTATTGGATTAGAAGAAACCCCTATATTAATCTCTTTCCCTTGATCTGTATCCACCTTTATATATGTCTTCTGAAACACTGTCTAATATGCCGTTTATAAAAGAACCTGACTTTTCAGTACCAAACTTCTTACCCAAATCGATCGCTTCATTTATGGTAACCTTCGCAGGAATATCCAAACAGTAAAAGAGCTCAAAGATAGCCAGTCTTAAAATATTCCTATCCACCCTTGGCATCCTCTTCAAGCTCCAGTTTTTGGAATATTTCTCAATAATTTTATCAATATCTTCCTTATACTCAGATACGCCCACTACCAACCTTTCAGAAAATTCCCTGGACTCCTTGGAAACTTTAAAGCTTTCCCAAAAGAGGTCTAATGCAGACCTGTCATTTTCACAACTTATATCAATCTGGTAAAGAACCTGGAGGGCCAACTCTCTAGATTTCCTTCTTCCTCCCATTAACCCCCCCTGCACAAAAAAGCTTGTATTAGAATTTCAGGTGGCACCTAAAATCCCTATTTAACCAGCCCCTTTAGGAGATTCGCCATCTCTATAACAGAAATAGCCGCATCCCATCCTTTATTGCCCGATTTTGAACCTGCTCGTTCAATTGCCTGCTCTATATTATCAGTAGTAATAACACCTAAAGAAACAGGGATTTCGCATTCCAAAGAAACGCTTGCAATTCCCTTTGTAACCTCTGCACTGATGTATTCAAAGTGAGGTGTTGCACCTCTTATAACTGCACCCAAACATATAATACCATTGTATTTCTGAGATTTGGCCAGCTTCTTTGCAGCCAAAGGTATCTCAAAAGAACCAGGGACTTTTATAATATCTATATTATTTTCATTTGCACCGGACCTTTTTAATGCATCCATTGCCCCTTTGAGTAACCTCTCACTGATAAAATCATTAAACCTGCTAACCACAATTCCAAACTTCAAACCATGTGCATCCAGGTTCCCCTCTATGGTCTTTGGCATATATCCCCCTATTTAGTGTCCATCCATAAATGGCCTTTTTGCCCAATCTCCGTGTCAGGCTCAGATGTAAGGGCACATCGCAATGTGCCCCTACATGTCAATATATTCCTGTGGTTAAAATCTTCGCCTTTCTTGACCTTGAACAAAATTTCTCATTTCTGGATGGACACTATTTACCAATATAGGGCTTAGAAACGATATAATCTAAGTCCTGAAACTATTTTATACTCAAAATATGACCCATTTTTTTCTTCTTTGTCTTTAGATAGTTGATGTTATTATCATTGGGCTTGACCTCAATGGATATCCTCTCTTTAACAACTAATCCGTATCCTTCTATCCCCTTAATTTTTTTGGGGTTATTTGTCATCAGTCTCATCTTCCTTATCCCCAAATCACGCAGTATCTGTGCCCCAACCCCATAATCCCTAAGATCAGCCTTAAAGCCAAGCTTCTCATTGGCCTGGACAGTATCGAGCCCCTGATCCTGCAGCTCATAGGCTTTAATCTTATTGTTCAGTCCAATGCCCCGGCCTTCCTGGTGCATATAAATAATAACTCCTTTGCCTTCCTCGTCAATCATCCTCATTGCAGCGTGGAGTTGCTCACCACAATCACACCTCAATGAACCAAATACATCGCCGGTCAAGCATTCGGAGTGAACCCTTACCAGAACCTCATCATCTGGACTGATCTCTCCTTTAACAAAGGCAAGATGTTGAAAGCTGTCTATTTCATTCTCATATGCAATTACTTCGAACTCTCCTCCATACAAAGTAGGTATAGTTGTTCGGGCTACGGCTCTAACCAAACTCTCGGTTTGCAATCGATATTCAATCAAATCGGCAATTGTAACAATTTTCAACCCATGTTTTTCAGCATAGACCTCCAGATCAGGCATCCTTGCCATGGTACCGTCATCTTTCATAATCTCACATATCACACCTGCTGGTTTTAACCCTGCCAATCGAGCCAAATCAACCGACCCCTCAGTCTGTCCTGTCCTCACCAGTACACCCCCTTTTCTGGCAATTATAGGAAAGATATGACCAGGTTGGACAAGATCTTGAGGTCCTGTCTTTTCGTCTATAGCGGTTAAAATCGTTTTTGCCCTGTCTGCTGCAGAGATTCCTGTTGTAACCCCACACCTTGCTTCTATAGAAGTTGTAAAAGCCGTATTAAAAGGAGAGGTATTATCTGTCACCATAGGGGATAGATGCAGCTCTCTTGCCCTTTCCTCGGTTAAGGTAAAACATATAAGCCCTCTTCCATATTTTGCCATAAAATTAATGACTTCCGGGGTTACCTTCTCTGCTGCCAAGAACAAATCTCCTTCATTTTCTCGATCTTCATCATCAACAAGGATGATCGTGTTCCCCTGTTTAATTTCTTCAATCGCCTCTTTAATTGTACTCAATGCCATCTTTCCCTCATTTTTTTGCTATCTTAAAAACCATGTTTATTAAGAAAGTCCCTATTGATCTTACTCTCACTTTCTCTATTATTACCACCTTTTAACAGAAATCTCTCCAAATATTTTCCAATTATATCGTTTTCAATATTAACGCTGTTACCAACCTTTTTTTCAGTCAAGGTCGTATGTGCCGCTGTGTGAGGAATAATATTAATCCCAAATACATTATCTTTACATTCATTCACAGTTAAACTTATACCATCTATGGCTACAGAACCTTTTTCAATTATATACTTAATTATATATTTTGTCACCAGAATCTTCATCCTTATAGAGTTCGCATCTTTATAAATTTCTTGAATCTTTCCAATACCATCAATATGACCTAAAACAATATGGCCTCCCAGTCGATCGGAAAGACGCATCGCTCTCTCTAAATTGACCTTTCTTCCTTTCTTTATCTCTTTAAAATTGGTCTTCTGTATAGTCTCAGAAGAAACTTCAACTTTAAAAGCCTCTGGTAACAAATCCACAACGGTCAGACAAACACCATCAATCGCTATGCTATCACCAATCCTTGTAGCCGCCAAATCCAGGTTGCACTCTATAAGGACACGCATAGCATTACCCTTTTTTTCAATGTTTTTTATAATACCTATATCCTCTATTAAGCCAGTAAACATATCACTTCTTATCTATTTATATATCCTTCCATTAATATATCGTCTCCAAATCTTCTGGTCTTAATCTCCTTTATTATAATTGCCTCATCCAGATCTTTCACGCCTTCACCGCCCACCATACTTAAAGCCTCAGTCCCACCTATGATTTTTGGGGCATAAAAAAACATAACTTTATCAACAATACCACTTTCTAAAGATGAGGCATTAACCTCAGCACCCCCTTCAATAAGAAGGCTGGTAATCTCTAATTTGCCGAGTTCAAACATAAGCTCTCTCAAATCGACCCTGTTATTTTCAGAACCAACAACAATTACTTTTTCCCCGAGTTCTTCTAACTTCTTTATCTTTTCCCTATTCGCAAGATCAGTTGTAGCAATAACTGTCTTTGCATTTGATTCTTTATTTAAAACCTTCGCTTCAAGTGGAATGTTTAACCTGGAATCAACAATTATCCTAACCGGATCTTTACCTCCTCTTCCATTTAAACGGGTGGTAAGGCTTGGATCATCTGCCTTAATTGTGCCTATCCCAACGAGAATCCCGTCCATTTCGTTTCGTAACTTATGTAAAAACGTCCTTGACTTCTCATTCGTAATCCATCTGGTATCCCTATTTCTTGTAGCTATTTTGCCATCCAAACTGGCTGCTGATTTCAGAATTACAAATGGCCTCTTCTCCGTTATGTATTTTATATATACCTCATTTAACCTCTGGCACTCCTTTTTTAATATCCATTTCTTCACATCTATTCCATTTTTCTTCAGGCACTGAATCCCCCCGCCTGCTACCGTTTCATTAGGATCCTCAATCCCCACAAACACCCTTTTAATTCCGCTTTCGATAACCGCTTTTGTACATGGGGGGGTCATTCCATAATGATTACATGGTTCTAGATTGACATACAGATCTCCTCTTTTTGCATTCCCGCCCGCATCATTAAGGGCATTTATCTCTGCATGGGGTTCCCCCCTTTTTTTATGGAATCCTCTTCCTACAATACTGCCCTCTTTAACCACTACAGCCCCTACTAAAGGGTTGGGGCTCGTTCTCCCTCTGGCCTTATTCGCCAATTTAATGGCTAGCTTCATATACTCTTCTTCATTCATCTCTTTTCAAAGCTCTCCCTTTGTCGCTTTCTTTTTTCCTACAAGGAGATCCCGTACCTCAACCATAAAATCACCAACATCCTTGAATTCGCGGTAAACAGAGGCAAATCTTACATAGGCCACCGCATCTAAATCATGTAATGCCTTCATCACTCGCTCTCCGATCTGCGAGCAATTTATCTCTTTTTCTCCGCTATCCTGAATTTCTTGCTCTATTCTATCAACTACACCTTCGATTACATTAATACTTATCGGCCGTTTCTCACATGCCCTTTTAATCCCATTAAATATCTTTGTTCGGTTAAAAGCCTCCCTGCGATCATCCTTTTTCACAACAGCCGGGAGGGCCAATTCCACCTTTTCATATGTTGTAAATCTTCTCTGACATCCCAAACATTCCCTTCGACGTCTTATGATATTACCATCTTTGCTAAGCCGAGAATCAATCACTTTATTGTCAATATCAGAACAAAAAGGACATTTCATAGCCTAAATCTCCCTCTTCAATCTCTTAAATCCCATTCTCAAAAAACAGATTCAATACAGATTTGAAAAATGTCTATGCCTAAATATTGATGAATTCGTAAAAAGTCGTCACTCCGGTGAAAACAGGAGTCCAGATGGTCCGCAACTGCTTGAAAACACTGGATTCCGGCTTTCGCCGGAATGACGGGAAATGGTATTTATTGACTTTTTACGAGACCATCAAGCTTCAACGACGGTCAAATTTTAATGCGTGTGCTGTCTGAGCGTCTTAGTGAGAGTTAAGAAAGAACAGAGAATTACCTTACATTTTATCTCTGAGATA
>JAUXFK010000049.1 GCA_030623035.1 Deltaproteobacteria bacterium
GGCGAAAGCCGAAATCCAGTGTTTTCAAGCAGTTGCGGACCATCTGGACTCCGGTTTTCACCGGAGTGACGACTTTTTACGAATTCATCAATTTTAAAAGATGTCTAACAATAAAATATTGAAAACCAAAGTTAATAAAAGCTGAAACTTTTTATACCGGAAGCAATCGGCATTTCTCCTTTTACAGGTTTCTTTAATCTACAATTCCAGAAGCGGAGGTCTTTGACCAAACAGATCAATGAGAAAGAGACTCAGTTGAGGCACATAGGTAATAATTAACAGGGCAAATAAGAGTATCAAGAAGAAAGGAATCGCTGCTCTAAATATCTTCAACACAGGCTCATTAAACCTTGCGCTCGCAATGAATAGATTCATGCCGATAGGGGGGGTTAAATATCCTATGGAAAGGTTTGTAAGGAATATTATGCCAAGATGCACCGGATCGACCCCAAAGCCTATCGCAACCGGAGCAATAAGAGGCACAATAACGATAATCGCAGAGAAAACGTCCATTACACAACCCACAATCAGCAAAAAAACATTCAGTGCTATCAGAAATACTATTTTACTGGATATATGCTCTTGTAAAAAGACCATTATCTCCTGTGGTACATGCCGATCTACAAGAAAGTTTGTAAACCCAAGTGCGCATCCCAGTATAATCAGGATAGCACCGACCATCACCATGCTTTCGCGTGTTACAGTGAAAAGCTTTTTCAGGCTTATCTCCCTGTAAATAAAACATTCTGATACAATTGCATAGAAAGCTGCTACAGAGGCTGCTTCTCCCACAGTAATGTATCCACCGTATATGCCGAAGACAATTATAAAAGGAAGAGGGGCCTCCCATTTTGCATCCCAAAGGGCCGAACCTACCTTTTTAAAAGAAAATGCACCTCTGGGGACATTGAATTTTAACCCTCCCCTTATGCCATATATAACCAACAATAAAACAGCCAGTAACCCGGGTAAGACACCGGCTATAAATAGTTGGACAATATCAACACGTGCTATCATCCCGTAAATAATGATAGGCAGACTGGGAACGAAGAGCAGACCGAGGCTTCCCCCTGATGTTGTAATGCCGAGAGAAAATAATTCGTCGTATCCCTCCTTTATAAGTGCCGGCAGAAGAATCCCCCCAACAGCTATAATTGTTACTCCAGAGGCACCTGTCATCGCTGTAAAAATACTACATGCGACCAGAACCACAACACAGAGCCCTCCAGGCATCCAGCCAAAAACAGCTTCTGACATATTTATCAGCCTGTCCGCAGCCTTGCTCTCTGCAAAGATGTAACCTGCAAATGTAAACAGGGGAATAGCAATTATTCCCGGGGCGTTTGCAAGCCTCGCCATCTCTATTACCAGGGCCGTTATACTTACATCAGCAACATATGCAAAGCAGAAGACCGCCGCTCCACCAACTATTGCGAACAAAGGCGTCCCTACCAAAATAGCAAATAACACGGTTATAATAAAAAGAAGCGCTATCAAACTCATTTGTATCTCCTAGTTTTTTATAGTATCTGTTTATCGTTTAAAGACAAAGAAGAATTAAACTTCCCCCATAACCATTCTTCTATGGTTTATCCCCCGATTTCCATATACATACCCCCTTTCTAAATCGATTTTATAATTCTTTTTTCAAACAGGAAGAAACCCGTTGAAAAGGATTTTTATCTAAAGGAGAATCTCATCGAGCAACTCTCTTGAGTAGTCCTTGCCGGCCAACTCGTCCCACAAAGGCATTGTATTTTCTTTAGCAATTCGATTTCCTCTGGAGTCAGTTTTACCTCCTTGATACCATACTTGATCATTGCCCTGAGGCACTTTGTATTATTCCTCGTCAGTTCTTCGTTGAATCCGGCTTCTAAACCTATCATTTTTTCTTCAAGAGGTTTTTGGTATTTCTCAGGGGTTCTATTCCATGCCTTCATTGTAATTACAAAGGAACCCTTGGCATCATTTCCTTCCTTCCCATAAAACGTTATCTCTGAATGCAATAAAGATTTTTGGTAGGCCGTATGATTAACCAGTGAATTTAACCTGTCTTTTAATTAGATGATTATAAAGTTAACTCTAAAGAATAAACTCCCTATTTATGGTAGGTTACAGATTTGACAGTTAGAAAGGGCATAGATTTTCCTGGAATTGGCAATCGATCTTTTTTTTGATTTTATTAAATCCTTTAATTTCAATTGGTTAGTACTCAGAGATATCTTTATAATCATTTTTAATTATGTACTGCCCATATATTCTGTGATGATATTTCTTATATTTATTATGCACCTGAAAACTGTAATTATAAAGAAATAGGGGATAACAGCGATCATTGTCCAGTCAGGGATGCCAAATAAAAGAAGGTTCAAAGAAGATTTCCGTTGCACCATAAGATAATCCATTGCAGCAATGGCAAAAAAGACACAGGCAACCATGAGCAAAACGACTGCACTGACCTCGGCAATCATTTGCTTTCTGCCGGTCAGGTATCGAGGAAACACATCCACACGGATATGCCGTATGTAATTTGTTGCCAGTGCTGCTCCTATAAAAGCCACCCACAGCACCGAACTTCTCATTACCTGATCCGCCCACATAAACCCGAATGAAAAGAGGTTTCTCACAACAACCTGACCAAAAGCAACTGTAATCATCAACATCAATACAACAAATACGATAATCTTTTCAAATCGAACAAGATAAAGGTTCGCTGCATCTAACAAATCAAATATTTTACTCATCTTTTTACCTCCCCGGAACGATATTCATCTAAATAACCGATAACTTCATTGAGAAGTTCCCTTGGAAACTCCCTGCCGGCTAACTTATCCCATACAGGCCTGGTCTTCTTCTTCAGTACTTCGATCTCATCGGGAGTTAGCCTTACCTCTTTTAAACCGTATTTAATCATTGCCTTATAACATTTCTTGCTGCTGTCCCAGCCGTGCTTGTTTACCCTATCCTCTATTCCCAGGAGTCCTTCCACAATTGGCGCATGGTATTTTTCAGGGATATTATTCCATGCATCCAACGCAACCGTAATACCACCCGGGGCATATCTTAACCTGACAGGGGTTACATACTTGGTTATTGTGTAGAGTTGTGCCCCAACATACCAGACAGCCGGAACAATCAGCCCATCGCATATCCCTGACCTCATAGACGAAACAATCTCCGGTACATTCAAAGGGATTGGACTGGAGCCAAGGGCCTTCAGTATCTCAGCCTCGACCACACCCGAGTATGTTACAAACCTGGTCTTTGCGAAATCTTCAGGAGTCCTTATGGGTCTTTTGAGCGAATAGATCTCATCAAAGCCCTCGTTACCCTGGTCTAGTAACACAAGTAAAACAAATCCGCGTTCTTCAAAGAGCTTATTGAACTTTGGCCTTAGGTTTTTCTTTACATAAGCCACTTCATCAACATTATTGAAGAGGAAAGGAAGATCAAGTACAGCCATTGGAGGGCAGAACAATTTGGTTCCATGGCCGTCGATTCCTGCCCCATGAAGCTGGCCGATCTTTATCTTCGCCAGCCAGTCCTCATCATCTCCCATTATCCCCCCATGATACCAATCAAATGCGACATTTCCTTCTGTTGCTTTTTCAAGTGTGGGGTCAACATAATCTTCTATATAGAGTGCATAACTTATCCCCTTCGGTGCATGGGTAGCCATCTTCCATACGGTCTTCTGGTTTTTCGAGTCTGCTTCTGATAATCCTACAGCTAAGAACAGTAACCATGTTGAAATAAAAAATGAAATAAAAAAGGTCTTTAATCTCATTTGTATTCCCTCACTTTTTTACTGTTAATATAATAGGTCAGCCCTTATTGGATAATCAAATTCGTTTCCCCTGAAAAATGAATCATCACCCCCTTGTCTTCTTTGAACGATATTCATCTAAATGATGTAAAATTTCATCCAGCGGTTCCCTTGGGTATTCCTTGCCGGCCAATTTATCCCAAACAGGTCTGGTCTTTTTCTTCAAAACCTCGATTTTGCCTGGAGTCAGCCGTATCTACTTTTAAGCCATATTTGAACCTGAGTAGTTACCAGTATCCTACACAAGGAATCGTCTTTTTAATGAAAAGATTACCTGTTCGAAATCCTGGCTGCGAGATTTGATATCATTGAGTGTACGTTCGACCCTTTCGTGTTTATAGGGGTCTTTAAGTTCATCTAACCCTTCATAGTAGCCCAGTCTTCTTCCCAGTTGAAAATTGAGTCTCTCCTCAACAGGTAATGCCAAATACCTGCTCACGACAGCCAACATCTTCTCTTTGTCCTCAGGTAGCCTCCCCTCTACCTCTTGCAGAAGGTTCTCTATATGGTCGCTTCTAAATTCGCTGGTTACTTCCAATCTCTGGATAAGTTCTCCTATTTCTTCAACAACCTCATCGTCTGTTTGTAGTTGAAACTCGCCGCTTATTAGCCTTTTATATAATGGCAAGTCTTCCCTGATCGCCAAACTCCTGAGTCTTATAAAGTCAGGATTTATCTCGTTTAAGACTCTTGCTGTCTCAACCATGTGCTCTTTAGACTTTTGTTTACCCCCCAACCCGGGCATTATATATTCACAGAGCGAAATTCCTGATTCAACGATCTTTTGTCCACCTGTAATGTGGTCATCGGCAGTAACCCCTTTACGCACAAAATCCAATACACTATCAGATCCACTCTCCAACCCGATATGCAATCTAGAAAGGCCGGCATCTCTTAATTCCTTAAGTTCTTCAAGGGTTTTTTTCGAAGCGGTTTTTGATCTGGCATAAGAAGTAACCCGTGAAATAGTAGGGAGCTTTTCTTTCAGAAATCTTAACACTTCGGTCAAATCCGGGGTCTTCATAATAAGGGAATTGGCATCTTGTAAAAAAGCATTTTCACCACCAAAGTAAAGCCAGAGTGCTACATTCCGAAAATTTTCATTTGGAGGGTTCTCATAAACCGAAGCAGCGATCTCCTTGCATCTTCCCCCATATCCAAGTTTCCATGATTTCTCATTTATTTTATCAGTGATGGCCTTAGCCGCCTCTATGTCTTTCTTTATCTCCTCAACTGACCTTAGCTCGAATTTCATTGTCCTGTGGCTTGAGCAGAACTCACACCTGTGCCATGGACAGCCTCTTGTAGCCCTTATTAGCAAAGAACGGGCCTCACTGGGCGGTCTTGAGGGACCTAACTCATATGAAATAGATTTCAAATCTCTGGTAATTTCGTAGGACTTTGGAAGACCCTCAAACTCTGCCATTTTCTTCGTTTATTCCCAATGCAGGATTAATTCTT
Organism: Deltaproteobacteria bacterium; assembly: GCA_030623035.1. Taxonomy (GTDB): domain Bacteria; phylum Desulfobacterota; class UBA8473; order UBA8473; family UBA8473; genus JAUXFK01. The sequence continues at coordinate 5,288 of JAUXFK010000049.1, forward strand.
CCCGTTATAATTTTTTCTCTTTTTTCTTCAATTCGACTTTTTTGACCTTGCCACTGGCAGTTATAGGAAGCTCATCCATTATCTCCAGACGAGTCGGAAACTTGAACTTAGCAACCTTTCCATTTAAAAACTCGCGAAGCTCCTCTAAAGTAAGCTCTGTACCCTCCTCACTTAAAACAACAAAGGCCTTACCCGTCTCACCCCACTTCTTATCCGGGACTCCAATAATTGCTACATTGGATATCTTGGGATAGTCAATCAAGACCTTCTCTACCTCTGCAGGGTAAACGTTCTCTCCACCACTGCGATACATGTCCTTGGCTCGATCCACTATGTAAAAATAACACTCCTCATCTCTGTATCCCAAGTCTCCCGTATGCAATATACCATCAACTATGGTCTCCGATGTCTCATCCGGCTTCTCCCAGTATCCACTCATTACCGTCGGCCCCCTGGCCACTATTCGACCGATAACTCCAGGTGGAACCTCGTTGCCCTCATTGTCAACTATCCAAACCTCAGTGAAAAATCCAGGTAAACCTACAGACCCCATCTTCCTGATTATATCCTCTTTAGGCAACATCATCATAGCTGAATTCTCTGTCTGTCCAAAACCCTGCTGCATAAAAAGACCCCTTTTGGCCAGTTCATGAAACAGGCCCTCCGGAGTCCTTTCTCCGCCACCCGCAATTATCCTGACACTGCTCTTATCAATCTCATCAAGCCTTCCACTATCAAGGATAAACCGCCACATGGTGGTAAGAGCAAAGATTACTGTGGCTTTATACCTTGCAATATCATTGGCAAACTGTTCAGGATTAAAACCCTGCCTTAAAATGAGTGTCGCCCCTCTATTGAAAGTCGGCGTGGCAGTAATAAAGAGACCTCCGGAATGAAACAATGGCAACTGTGCCAATATCGTGTCATCAGGCCTAATATCCGTATACAACATGACCTGAAAGTTCTTAAAAAAGGTCTGCTGATGGGAGACAACCGCCCCTTTCGGGTCACCCGTAACACCTGAAGTGTATAGAATCGCAAGAGGATCATTCAGCTCAACAGGTTTATCAGGTTGCGGCTCATCAGCAGGATAGTCCCTAACAACTTCAGAATAGTCCGATGCCCAATCAGGGCGTACGGGAGCCCCTGGAAACCTGCTCTTTAAAAAGATGTACTTGTCATGCTCAACCTTTACCCTGGAACGAATGGAATTTACTGTCTCAGTAAACATATCATTAAATACAAAGAGACGTGTCCCACTATCATTAAGCTGATATTCTACCTCAGGACCTACCATACGGAAATTCAAAGGTACAAAAATTACACCAAGCTTGGCAGCAGCAAAGTAAATCTCAACAAATTCAGGACAGTTCAAGATCATAACCGAAACTCGATCACTCTTCTTGATCCCCTTTGCTTGCATGTAATTGGCGAAACGATTTATATTATCGTTCAGCTCCTTGTATGTAATCGGTGTATCCTCATAGATGAGGGCTTTTTTATTGGGAGTGAACCTTGCCCTCTTTTTAGGTATGTAACCTATGTCCCACTGCACAATCTCCCCCCTTTAATGAATCGATTTTTTGTAACAGTTTAGCTTTTTGAAATTTTAGTCGCTAAGGCGGTGGTCAAATTCTACCCTGTGCAACTGTTTGAACATCCAAGTGAGTTAAGAAAGAAGAGGGGGAAAGATGCGAGTCCTGCACAGGGTAAAATTTGATTGCCGTTAAAGCCTGGCGAGTGCTTTCTGTTTCATAAGGCTAAAATAATACGATTTTTTGAGTTTTAGACGATACGAATTATGATTTTGGTAACAGCCTGTTATTACCAGGCAGCCTTCTTCACATCCACTATTTTTACATCATAATGAAGTTCCATCCCAGCCCATGGATGGTTTCTGTCAAGACAGACCCAATCTTCAATAAAACCCTTTACCCTGAAAATCTCACTGTCACCGTTTGAAAAAACCTTTCTGAACTCCTGACCAATCTCTATTTCTCCTTCAGGAAGTTCATCCCGATGGATTTTAATGAAAAGGTTCCTGTCCCTTTTACCATATCCTTCATCGGGACTGACAATGACGTTCTTTTCATCTCCAGCCTTCATGCCCAACAGGGCTTTTTCTAACCCGTGGACAACCAGTCCCCTGCCATAAAAAAATTCAAATGGTCTATTATCTGCGCTATTAAGTAACCTTCCATCTGAATTTTTCAAGGTAAAATACATACTAACGATCGTATTTTCACCAATAACCATGAATATACTGCGTTTTACAGTTTTTATTAAAGAGTGAGCTAGCAATATATATGAACGAATCGCACCGGGACGGACTTTAGGCACTCACGGATGCTAGTCTCCTTCTGGTGGTAGATATCGGACATATCTGCGCTCTTCCACCTCTGTATCCCCGGTCTCTACATGTATGGAAAGAAGCAATGACTCCAATATATCCATAGATATCTGAAGACTATAAATAATCGCCTCTCGCAAAGACGAACCCATGGCAATAAGCTCGGAAATCATCAAACTGTGACGTATGGAAATTCCCATGGGCATCTGATCGTTGTTCCTCAACTTGTTTACTACTTTGAGAATCTCTTCTGCAATGGATGGCTCTATCCCAGTCTTTAAAACAAGTATCTCTTTCTCCACACTGGTTGGAGGATAATCCAGATGAATTCGATAAAACCGATCCTTCAACGCAGCATCCAGTTCGTCCGTACTAGAAAACTCCTCTCCCTCATTCATGGTGGCAAAAAAGACCACCTGTGAAGCGACATCTACCAACCCAAGCTCATCAATCCATATGCAGCGCTCCTCAGATAGCACGGAAAAAAGCTCGTTCAACGCATGGGGATTCTCTGACCGGTTGATCTCTTCAAGATGTATAACGCACCCTGGAATGCTGATCGCCTTGGGAAATAAAAAACTCTGAAAATAGGTCTCAGAATTTTTCAACCTCTGCTGCCCAAAAAGCTGACCCGCCTCTGATAAAAGTCCTATTTGAAAAGTAGCCAGCGGTCTCTTATAAAAACTGGCAAACTGCCTTACCAGAGAACTCTTGCCGCATCCCTGATTGCCGGTTATCAAAACGTTGACCGGGTGCTTTTCTGAAAGCATTCTCATCCTGTCCAGATTGGTCCTATCCTCATCTAGAATAAAATAGTTAGGATCCAATAGCGGAACCCTCAATTGTTTCTCAGCAGTAACCATATAACACCTTATCCTTCAACGAAAATTCTTTATGAAAATACCTATCAAAGAGCCTTTCTATCACAGGTATCGGTCTTAAATTTAAAATCTCTTCCTTTTCCCCCATAAACCATGATCCATTTTAAAAGATTCTCAAGGGCATTTGGCATCTGACCAAAATGGTCGATAAATTGAATGGCCTTGCCATACTGTTTTAACATGGCTTCTTTGTCTTTGTATCCACAGGCCAAAGTAATCAAATCGATTTTTTGCGACTTACAGTAATCAATGCCATACTGAACACCACAACCATAATTCGACTCACCATCCGTTATATGAATCAAAAGCTTGCGGTTTTTATCCCTTAGCATCATATATGCTGCGGCTATTATAGCCTGTCCTGAAGCTGTCTGTCCACTGGGAGGAACCGATAAGAGGTTTTCTCCCTTAATCAACCTGGAAACTATACAAATATGGTCTGATTCAAAGTATGCAAAGGCCTGCAATCTATTGTTAAAACCTATAAACGCTCTGTGAAGGTTGGCTACTGTGCTCTCCACCAACCTCCATTTAGCACCTCTCATAGAACCTGTTGCATCTACGAGTAAGCAGATATTCCAGTTCATATCTGGAATAGATTGCTTGTCCATGAAACATCTGCCCGTTATCGGTGCACGGTATAACCGCCTCTTGTCTACCCTCCCACTTACAAGGCCACGACTTATCATACATTTTCTTTCAGAGTAATTCTGGAAGATCGCCTTTAGCCTGCCAACAAGGACTGGGTCTATCACCGGATGCGAGGGTATATTGAAATCCCATACTGAGGTTGGAATGACATCATCAACGTCGTCGCCTACTATAGACTCTATAATTGGAGTAATATCTGTAGAATTGACTGCCAGGGAGGTTTCGATCTGATTGATAAGGGAAAGAGAAAGGGGAGATTTGTCGGTATCCGCCGCCTTCTTCCTGCCACGCTTCTTCTTTTCTTCTTGCTTCATTGGCGGTGTCCAAAGGAGGGTTTTATCGTCTATGTCCCACGGACGGATCCGGTCTTTTACCTTTTCCCAGATATTGATATAAATCCCAAACCGCATCTCACAACGGACGGTTACATGTTTGCTCTTCTGGTTTACCTCTTTCAATTCGGATACAGAACTCTCCAACGAATTGAGTAGCTCTTCATATACCGGATTTATACTATAATCAATTTTGCCCTCCACAGCCTTGAGCCACCAGAGGAAGAACAGCTCATCCACTGTAATCTTTCGTTTTTTTGAGCCCTTTTCTCTCTTCTTCAAGGCTATTTCCCTGGATTTACGCGTGTAAAGGCCTAAAATTGATTGTTCTGATAGATTATCAACGTATATATCCTCTCCGGCATATACGATCTTATGAATAATCAGTTTTTCCAGAATTCTAACATCGCGACAGTACTGCTCTACTTTCTCCCAGACAAGATCACTCCATTCAGTCTTGTGGAGGGCCTCGTGGACTACGCACCCAATCAGATAATCAACCTTACCGGAAGACACAGGGTAACTCCCCATCACCAATCCGGGATCTAAAGAGATGGCCTCCCTGTATTTACCGGACATACCCGTCCATTCGATCTCACCTACATTCTGTCCAATATGACCGGCCACCTTTCGCAATGCCCTCAAAACATTGGCGAGCTCTGTAGATTCTTCGGTAGATGTGTTCTTCCTCCAGTACTCACATATTCCGGTATGCGAAGGAAGATACTGTTCTCCCCAATCGGTTTCCTCCTTCCAGAAATCTGTCGATCCCCAACCTGCCCTCAACGACGTTCCTCCACAAACCTCTGCATCCTGACTATTTGAGGTAGGTTCAATACTCTTGGTATCCATCTTCGGTTGCCTCCTTAGCCATCCCCAAATCCATGTGAAGGGAATGGAGTAATGACTCTAATATGTCTCTGCTTATCTGGAGACTGTTTATTATCGCCTCTCGAATCGATGCCCCCACATTTAGCATCTCAGCAATCATCAATGTATGCCGGGTCGAAATCGTAATCGGCTCCTGGCTGTTACTCCTCAACTTGTTGGCAATGTTGACCACTGTCAGGGCATCCACCTCGTCTATCCCGGTCTTGAGCGTAAGCACTTTCGATTCTATATAAGAGGGTAAGTAACCCATTAACATTATATAAAAACGGTCTCTCAAGGCAGCATCCAACATCTCTGTACCAATAAACTCCTCTCCCTCATTAAGGGTAGCAAAAAAAATAACCCCAGGAGCAACCTTGATTAAACCAAGTTCATCTGTCCATACCTGCCTATCCTCCGATAGTACCGAAAACAGCATATTTAATGCCTTGGGATGCTCCGGCCTGTTTATCTCTTCGAGATGGATTATACAGCCGGGGGTCTGAATGGCCTGGGGAAAGAGAAATTGCTGATAGTATGTCTCCCCTTCCTTTAGCCTGTGATCACCAAACAACTGCCCGGGCTCTGAAAGTATTCCTATCTGAAAAGTGGCCAGAGACCTCTTGTTCTTAGCCGCAAACTGTCTGACCAGGGTTGACTTGCCACACCCCTGCTTGCCTGCTACCAGAACATTCACAGGATGTTTTTGGGAAAGCAGATCAATCCTTTCCAGGTTCTTTATTTCATCATTAGGCAAAAAATAGTGTCGTTCAACATTTGGAACTCCAATCGCATGTGTATCTTCCATAGTTTTCTACCCTTCTTTTGTTTATATGACAATGGAGAAGCAGTGATTAAATCCACTGCTTCTCCATTGTCTTTAATCTCAGTCTAAAGATAAACCATAACTTTTTAATTTAAAGAAAGCAAATCTCTTATTTAATAGCCGATCCTTAATTCCTTCTGCCGCTGGTTGAGAAACTCATCCAGCTCCGGGATGTTCCAGCGCTGGTTGACCCTTCTCAGTTTAATTATTATATCTTTGGCCTTTTTCATCAAGTTCTTATCTGCACCTTCCGGTATAGCCATCAGCTCTTTGGAAAGCTCTTTCATCTCATCTTCTTCTTGATCCAAGGCCTCAGGCCTTGAAAATATATTCTGAGTTCCACACCTGGGACACACTCGGATGTCAGCACATCCTGTTGCAGGTCAGCCAGCCTTGCACAAATATTTGAATTCATAATATTCTTCTGTAAATTCACATTTATCGCAAGTCATCTTCATCTCGAATCTCCCCCTTTTACTTCTTTTGAAATGAAGAACATTTCGAGGCATCCATTTCTGCTTCTACTGGTTTTGCCTTATAATATGCCTGCCTCGGATCCACAACTCTCTGGACACAATCCCCTAAGGTGGGATCATCCTCCAGAGGAAAAAAATTCTTACACTCACTGCAACTTGCCATTCTTTTCACCCCCCTTCCAGTCCGTGTAGTAATAAAGACAGTTAATTTTTTTGCACATTTTATGCGATGATAGCATCCTGGGTTATCTTGTTCACCTCAACAAAATGGGCGCTATAGCCTGCGATCCTCACCATCAGCTCACCATACTTCTCAGGTTCTTTCTGGGTTGCGTACAGGATTTCGTTGTCGACCATATTGAACTGGACATGGTTAATTCCCAAATCATGCCAGGTCTTCATATAGTCTCTCCACATCTTAAAACCCTTCTCTCCTTGTAATTGGGAGGGAGATAACCTCTGATTCAAAAGGGTTGCCCTCACGGAACCAACGTGGTCTAATTTGCCTACTGACTTTTTATCTGTGTCCCAACTATTCTGTACAGGCTGTCCGAAAAGTTAATCTCGGACAGCCCAATTACAGATATTGTCAGTATCTTTCTTTCAGTGCGAAACAGCTAAAATTTCTGCACACTGCGGGCAATGATAGAATCCTGGGTGATCTTGTTCATCTCAACAAAATGGGCACTGTAGCCCGCAATCCTCACCATCAGCTCACTGTACTTCTCAGGCTCTTTCTGGGCAGCATAGAGTGTCTCGTTATCTACCATGTTGAACTGGACATGGTTAATCCCTAAATCATGCCAGGTTTTCATGTAGTCTCGCCACATCGTAAAACCCTTCTCCCCTTGTAACTGGCCTGGTGATAACCTCTGATTCAAAAGGGTCGCACGTACAGAACCAACATGGTCCAATTTGCCCACTGAATTTAGCACTGCTGTTGGCCCCTTCTTGTCAAATCCGTGGCCAGGGGAACAACCACCATCATATAACGGGTCGCCCAGCCTTCTGCCATTGGGGAGCGCCCCTATTTTTGGCGCCTGAACTGTATGTGCTGCTACACTCTCCGGCAGGGTAGGCCAGGGCTGACCATTGATGTCGCGTACTGACCAGGACATCTTACCAAGGTCCTCGTATATTTTTACCCATATCTGGTCTACATAGTCATCGTCATTGCCCCACTTCGGTGCCCTGACAAAGTCCATCCTCATCTCTTCGTAACCTTCCCAGTTAGCCTCTATCGCTTTTTTCAACTCGGCCATAGTGTACTTCTTCTCATCATAGACAAGCTTCTTCACCGCTGCCAGAGAATCTCCTGTATCTCCAAATACAAAGAGGGTAAACCACAGGCTGCTCCTCTCCTTACAGAGGGCACTGTTTTGGCCTGTCTCTATACAGCGCTCAAAGAGGGAAGATGCCATAGGCTTGGGAAAGAAAAGGGCCTCCACATTCCTGCCCCTGTGCTCCATACTCGTCAACATCCTAAATGTAGCCTTCAGTTGTTCATACCAGGCATTATAGAATTCATCAAAGGTCTCAAACTTGGTGCAATCTCCTGTCTTTATTCCTGTATGCATCCCCGTCAGCGGATCATAACCGTCAAAGAGAGCCATGGAAACAGCCTTTGACCCTCCTACTATCGAGGGCTGCGGATACCTCAAGGCCGGAGCTGCCCACTTCGTATCAGGTGCAGGCGCCATACAGGCCTGGTGTAACCACCTCCTTGCCTCCTTCAATGGATGACCAAACCAGTGCATCAGATTGGGAATGAGCACATCATCATTGCGGATGGAAGGATATCCGAGACCATGTCGAATGCATTCGAATACCCGGCGTAA
>JAUXFK010000132.1 GCA_030623035.1 Deltaproteobacteria bacterium
ACTAAATAATAAGGGAGAAAAATATTGCTTTTCAATTCAATACAATTTGAAAAAAAAGAAAACATTTTACTTGACAATAAAGCGAGTGATTGTTATTTTTATAAATATTAGCACTCCATGGTAAAGAGTGCTAATATTTAGAGATTTTTTATTTATCTTAACTGGTGTTCACCCATAAACGAGCCATTTTTTGCAAGATCAGGGAAGATGAAGTTATTAGTCGACCCTGAGAAATATTCGCTCTTTGGAATCCGCTAAGGGGTTTGAAAAGCGAAATTCCACAGGGCAGGCATTTTCGGGGCAGGTTCAGAGATTGGCAAAAGGGGCATTCTGGATGGACGCTAAATAAGTGTTAAAATGATTAAGTCCATATCCAATAGAAGCAAGGATATTCTCCACGCCTTGATTAATGAGTACATTTTAAACGGTGAACCAATAGGCTCTCGAACTCTCTCAAAGAAGTACAATATAGACTTGAGTCCTGCTTCTATAAGAAATGAGTTGGCAGATTTAGAGGAATGGGGTTTTCTCTATCAACCTCATACATCAGCAGGTAGAATTCCTACAGATGAGGGACTCCGCTACTACATTGATTCTATATTAGTAATAAGAAACCTTACAGAATTCGAGAAAGAAATTATTGACAATAGTTATAGAGGCTCTACCTTTGAGTTCATAGATATCATGAAGGAGACTTCAAGGCTTCTATCCGATTTCTCCCGATTTACAGGAGTCGTATTGGCCCCTAAGTTTGAAAATATAATCTTTAAGCATATCGAAATGGTTAAGTTCAGAAAGAATCAGATTTTAACTGTTTTAGTTTCAAAGACAGGCGTTATCCAGAATAAGATCATCGAAATCGATGAAGAAATTTCACAAGATGAGTTGTATAAATTTTCCAGATATCTCAATGAACTTTTGACTGATCTGAGTTTGAAAGAGGCAAGAAAAAAAATTGTCGCTGAAATGAAAAAAGAAAAGAATATGTACGACTGGCTACTCTCAATGGCATTAAAACTCAGTCAGAAGGCATTTAGTAGCGAAATCGAAGATGATATATATATATGGAAAATGTAATATTTTTGACTATCCCGGACTCTGTGATATCGAGAAGATGAAAAATATTTTTCGAGCTTTTGAGGAAAAAAGTATCTTAGTAAAACTTTTAGATCAGGCAATAGAAGGAGACGGGATTCAGATATTTATCGGTTCAGAAAACAATTTTCAGGAAATGGAAAGCTGCAGCATAGTGGCATCTCCATATACATGCAAAGATAATATTATAGGTACCCTTGGAGTGATAGGGCCAACAAGAATGAGTTACTATGATATTGTTCCTATCGTTGACTACACGGCAAAAACGATCAGCAGGATAATGGATGAGATTTAGTAGGCGTATGAAAGAATCATCGCTCTAAAAAAGGGAGGAGTAATGGTTAAAAAAGAGCAGATGAAAAAATCGAAAAAAGACAATGAAGATAAAAATGAAGACCAGCTAAACCTGGAAGATGAAGTAGAAACTTTAGAGGAAGAAGAAAACAAAGACAAAAAGAAAAGTTCTGAAGAAGAATTAAAGGCACAACTTGAAGCTAAGAAGAAAGAGGAACAGGATAATTTTGACAGGTTTTTACGAGCCAAGGCGGAACTTGAGAATTACAAAAAGAGGATAGAAAAGGAGAAAGCAGAAACAATAAAGTATTGTAATGAAAACATTATAAGAGAGATATTACCTGTTGTGGATAACCTTGAGATGGCCTTGGAGCATGGACGGAAGTCTAACAATTTAAAGTCTCTAATAGAAGGTGTTGAAATAGTATTAAATCAATTTTTAAATGGTCTGGAAAAGTTTGGCTTAGCCGGTTTTTCTTCTATAGGAGAAGAATTCGATCCCAACAGGCACGAAGCGATGATGCAAGTTGAAAGTGATGAACATGATCCGAATTCTATCATTTCAGAATTTCAGAAGGGATATTTCTTAAATGAACGGCTTCTTAGACCGGCAAAGGTTACAGTTGCAGCTTCTCTTGATAAACTAAATAAAGGACATGGGAATACCGTTGATAAAGAAAAAAAGAAAACCAGTGAAGATTGAAGGTTACCTAGTGTCCATCCAGAAATGAGCAATTTTGTTCAAGGTCAAGGAAGGTGAAGATTTTAACCACAGGAATACATTGAGATATTTCGAGGATTAAAATCTGAGCCTGACACAGAGATTGGGCAAAAGGGCTATTTATGGATGGGCACTACCTATACTAGTAATTAGTCGATAAATTAAGGAGGATGATATGAGCAAACTAATAGGGATAGATTTAGGGACGACAAATTCATGTGTTGCCATCATGGAGGGGGGCGATCCTAAGGTTATTACCAATGCAGAAGGAACCAGGACAACTCCGTCTATGGTTGCTATAACAGATAAAGAGGAGAGATTGGTCGGTCAAATAGCAAAAAGACAGGCAATAACAAATCCTGAAAACACAGTGTTTGCCGTAAAGAGGCTTATTGGCAGAAAATACGATTCAAAAGAAGTACAAAATGATATAACCAATCTTCCGTATCAGATTACAAAGGCAAAGAATGAAGATGCTCAGCTTAAGATAAGGGATAAAGATTATAGTCCGGCAGAGATCTCGGCAATGATATTGCAAAAGATGAAGCAGACTGCCGAGGATTATTTGGGTGAGAAGGTAACGGAAGCGGTCATTACTGTACCTGCATATTTTAACGATAGTCAGCGTCAGGCAACAAAGGATGCCGGTAGGATTGCGGGGTTAAAAGTTTTAAGAATAATAAATGAACCAACCGCAGCAGCACTGGCTTATGGTCTGGACAAGAAAAAGGATGAAAAGATAGCAGTCTTTGACTTAGGAGGGGGGACTTATGATATATCAATCCTGGAGATTGGAGATGGCGTCTTTGAAGTAAAATCAACAAGTGGCGATACCCATTTAGGTGGAGAAGACTTTGACTTAAGGGTTATTAATTACTTGGCCGATGAATTCAAGAAAGACCAGGGGATTAATTTAAGAAATGACAAGATGGCCTTGCAGAGGTTGAAAGACGCAGCGGAGAAGGCAAAACAAGAATTATCCACATCTATGGAGACAGATATTAACCTTCCCTTTATAGCAGCAGATACCAGTGGTCCTAAACATTTTAATCTTAAATTAACCAGGGCAAAATTGGAGCAACTGGTTGATGAATTGATAGAAAAGCTTGTAACTCCTTGCAAAACTGCTTTGAAAGATGCGGGGTTAAAACCCTCTGATATCAATGAGGTCGTCCTTGTTGGTGGCATGAGCCGAATGCCGAAAGTACAGGAAAAAGTCAGCGAGATATTCGGCAAAGAGCCACATAGAGGTGTAAATCCTGATGAAGTGGTTGCTGTTGGGGCAGCGATACAGGCCGGCGTTTTGAAGGGTGAAGTCAAAGATGTCCTTCTCTTAGATGTGACACCACTTTCTCTTGGGATAGAAACTCTTGGAGGTGTATTTACGAAACTTATTGAGAAGAACACGACAATCCCTACAAAGAAAAGCCAGACATTCTCTACAGCAGAGGATAACCAGCCGGCGGTCAGTATTCATGTGTTGCAAGGGGAACGCGAAATGGCACAGTACAATAAGACACTGGGCAGATTTGAACTCGTAGGCATTCCGTCTGCTCCCCGTGGAATGCCGCAGATCGAAGTAACCTTTGATATAGATGCGAATGGGATCGTTCATGTATCCGCTAAAGACCTGGGAACAGGTAAAGAGCAGTCAATTAAGATTACAGCCTCGAGTGGGATTTCAGAAAAAGAGATTAAAGAAATGATAAAAGAGGCGGAACTTCATTCTCAAGAAGACAGAGAGAAGAGGGAAATAGCTGAGGCTCGAAATCAAGCCGATGCTCTGATCTATTCTACAGAAAAGACCATGAAGGAACATGGTGAAAATATTGACCCATCAGAAAAACAAAATATAGAAGAAGCTATAGCTAAATTGAAGAAAGAGATGGAAGGCTCAGATGCACAGGCGATTAAAGATGCATGTGAAGCATTAAACAATGCCTCCCATAAATTGGCAGAGGCCATGTATTCAAAAGCTTCACAGTCTCCTGATTCTGATTTTGAAGGTACAAAAGAGGAAGAAGAAGCTCACAAAGCAGCAGATGAAGATGTGGTTGATGCCGACTTCGAAGAGGTAAAGGAAGACAAACAATAGGATGAAATCGAGTTTTTGCAAATTCGATGATTATCAGATATTAAGGGGGGGGCTACCCCCCCCTTTCTTCTTTTCTTTTTTTCAATAACCCTGTTCAAAAAGACCTTCGGTTACTAGATGAAGGCTACTCTAAATGCCTCTTATTATTCTTGCATGAAAAATAATATTTTAAGACTGAAAATCACCTTGCCGGGCATTCTTTTAATATCGATATGTTTTCTTTTCAATACTGCAGCAGCACTAGATAGAGACGATGATATTAAAATTTACTTTAGCCCGAATGGAAACTGTGAAAAGGCAATTATTAAAGAGATAGGCGATGCCAAAAGATACATCCATATCGCCATGTTCAACTTTACAAATGGACGTATCGCAAGAGCCCTTGTGAAGGCATCTAAAGTCGGGGTAGATATAAAGGTGATTGTGGACGAAAAAAACGCTTTAGATATTTATTCAAAGAGTAGATTTCTTAAGAATAAAGAGATAATGGTTGCATATAGAAAAGGACTCTATAATAATAGGGGCGACAGAACTGGATTGATGCATAATAAATTTGCTGTTATTGATGGGAAAGTTATCGTTACAGGGTCTTATAACTGGACAACTTCAGCAGAAAAGTGGAATTACGAAAACTTACTGATTATATCGTCTGTTCGAGTAGCCGAGTCTTTCGAAAAAGAATTTATGAAACTCTGGATAAAAAAATGAAGTATACGATTCATATCTTACAGATCGTTTTTCTTGTATTTGTCTATAGTTGTGCTCCTTCTGTATCGAAAAAAGAATGGCCAAATGGTTCTTTAGAAATCGATGTAAAAAAGACTGAAAGAGAACCTTCCAAAGAAGAGATGATGGAGAGCTATAACAAGGCTGAAATGGAATATAAGGAGGAGAGGTTCGACCGTGCGGTAAAGGATTTTGAATTATTTATAGCAAGATTTCCGTCGAGTGATCGAATAGATGATGCCCTTTTTATGATGGGAGATATCTATCTTTCAACGAAGAGGTATGATAAATCCATAGCAATATTTCAAAAGATTATGCAAGATTTCCCTACCGGTAAGTTCTATTATAAAGCAAGCCTTAACTTAGCCATGTCTTATCTTAAATCTAATGATTTTCAAGATTCGATTCAAATATTAAAGGGCTTAGTCTCTCGAGCTTATAGTAAGGAGGATGAGGTAGAGATATATCTATTATTGGCTCAAAGTTATGAGGGATTGGAAAGGTGTAATGCTGCAATTACCTGGTATATTAAGGCAATGGACATCCTGGTAGACAATGAGCAATTAAAAGAAATCGAGGATAAGATAAAAAAAACCATTGGTGCCTGTAAATCTAAAAATGAAATTATGAATATTATCTACCAGTACCGAGACAGATTTCCAAGTGGTTATGCGGCATTCGAATTGGCAAAGATTCTTTTTGAAGAAAAGAGATATCGGGAAGCAGCTTTTACTCTTCATCAGGTGCTAAGTAGAGAGCCAGAGCACGAATATAAAGATGAAGCCCAGAGATTGCTAAGAATGACCTACAATAAACTGACAGCTGACATATACACGATTGGTTGTATTCTACCTCTTTCCGGAAAATATACTTTGTATGGGGAGAAGACCCTCCATGGAATAGAACTGGCTGCCGATGTATTCAACCCATCACCTGAGGGGATACCAATGAAATTGGTGATCAAAGACTCGAAAGGAAGTCCTGAGGTGGCAGCCAATGCAGTGTATGAGCTCGCAAATGAGGACAAGGTAATCTGCATCATTGGCCCTCTTTTGAGTGCAACGGCCGAAGCTGCTGCAAAAAAGGCCCAGGAACAAGAGGTTCCAATCCTGGTCTTATCACAAAAGAGTAAAATTGCAGAAATAGGCGATTTTGTCTTTCGAAATAGTCTGACACCAAATCTGCAAGCAAAAGCTGTAGCAGATTATGCAATACAAACTTTAGGATTGACCAGATTCGCCATACTCTATCCAGAGAATCATTACGGCGATAGTTTTATGAAACTTTTCTGGGATGAAGTACAGAAACAGGATGGGGAAGTTGTAGGGATAGAGTCGTATGGGCCAAGTCAGAATGACTTTCAAAATGAGATTAAGAGATTGGTTGGGCTTTATTATCCGGAGGATAAAGATGGTGGTATCTATGAGAAAGGGATAGAAGATGAGCAAGATTTAAGTCCTATTATTGGCTTTGATGCTTTATTTATCCCAGACTACTATGATAAGGTTGGTTTAATCCTCCCTCAGTTAGCCTATTATGATGTGTCGGGAATACAGCTTTTAGGCACGAGTGGATGGAACTCATCACAGCTTATTAAGATGGCGAGAGAATACGTTCAAGGAGCAATTTTTGTTGATGGCTTCTTCAAGGAGAGTCCTTATCCTTTTGTTCAGTCCTTTATTAACGAATATAAGTCAACTTTTAAAGAAGAACCAAATGTATTAGAAGCCCAGGCTTTTGATTCCACCAATATAATCATTGATCTGATTAACCAGGGGATTGACTCGCGGGATGAACTTAAAGAAAGCCTGTATGGGGTTAAAGACTATCCAGGGGTTTCAGGAGCCACCTCTTTTAACGAGATAGGAGATTCGGAAAAGATATTATTTACTTTGAAAATAAAGGGCGGAAATATTATACAGTTAAGATAAATCCTTCTTCTTTCCAAACGCCTTTGCTACCCATATACTCAATTCATATAACAACAAAAGGGGAACTACCATCAGTAGCTGAGTTGTTACATCCGGAGGAGTCAGTATTGCAGAAACAATAAAGACAACAACGAGGGCATACTTCCTTTGAGATGATAACATCTTGGCATCGACCACCCCAATTTTCGATAAAAACAAGACGAAAAGAGGCAGTTCAAATACAATGCCGAAGGCAAAGAGTAACCTTGTTGAAAAAGAAAGATACTCCTTTATAGAGGGTAATGCCAGTATCGTCTCGCTGGCAAAACTCATAAAGAACCTAAAGCCAAAGGGGAAGACCACGAAATAACCAAACAATGCCCCTCCAACAAAGAAGATGGTTGAGAAAACAGCAAAGGGCAGGGCGTATCTCTTTTCTTTTTTATAGAGACCCGGAGAGATAAAAGACCATAACTGATATAGAATTACGGGGCTTGCAATAAAGATGCCGGCCAACAATGATACCTTCAGGTAAGTAAAGAAGGCTTCCGTTAACCCTGTAAAGATGAATGACCCTCCGGATGGCAGTACTTCAATCAGGGGGATCATCAACAGATTGAATATCTTTTTTGAAAAGATATAAGAGCCAAAAAATCCAATACCAATCGCAATAAAACAAATAATTAATCTCTTTCTTAACTCCTCAAGATGGGAAGTTATGGGAAGCTTTTGATCAACCACTTAGTTTAGTGCCCCCTGTAAGTTCCTTATCCTTTTTCGCGACTTTTTCCTCTTCGATACCGGTTTCTGGGAAATCCTCGTTGCTTTTAGTTTTTTCGAATCCATCTGAATCCTTTATATCATCTAAAACCTCCTTTTTGTATGTTGCTGATTCATCTTTTGTAAAGCGGAACTCATCTTCGAGGTTCAGGTCTTTCTTAACATCATCGGCTGCCTTTTTAAACTCTGCCAGTCCACTTGCCAGGGTCCTGGCAAGATCAGGCAATTTCTTTGGGCCGACAAATATTAGAGCAATAATAAAGATTATTATCAATTCTGGTATTCCAATACCAAACATTTTTTTCTTCCATTAACCGGGGTTTTTACTCAATTCATTATATAACTACACAGTCCAAAGTTCTTCTAAC
>JAUXFK010000151.1 GCA_030623035.1 Deltaproteobacteria bacterium
AACATCTTAGTGAGCGTTAAGAAAGAACAGGGGGAAAGCCTTGTTGTTCTAGGAGGTTAATAGTTCCAAAGCTTATCGGCTGAATTTAATAGCTGGATGCTGTTCTTTCTTTATGCTCTTTTAGATGCGAGTTCTGCACGGGTTAAAATTTGATTACCGTTGAAGCTTGGCCAGTGCTTTCTATTTCATAAGGCTAAAATAATACTTCTTTTTTAATTTTGGATACAGATGGGAAAGACACGTGATTTTCAGGGGACCACTGTAAGGATGTCCGGACCGTCTTCTGTAATCGCAATTGTATGTTCAAAATGTGCAGAAAGGCCTCCATCTTTAGTTACAGCAGTCCAACCATCGGTTTCGACCTTTATCTCCCATGTCCCTACATTTACCATTGGTTCTAATGCCAATACCATTCCTGTCTTTAACTGAACCCCTCTATCAGGAGAACCAAAATTGGGTATTTGCGGATCTTCATGGAGGTTTCTGCCGATTCCATGGCCGACAAAATCTCTGACTACAGAGAACCCGTTCCCTTCCACCCAGGATTGAATAGCGTGGGATATATCATATAACCTTTTTTCTATCCTTGCCTGTTCAATGCCCTTATAAAGTGCTTTTTCTGCAACATCCAGCAGTTTTTTTGCTTCTTTGTTTATCTTACCAACAGGGACGGTTATGGCTGCATCACCATAGAATCCATTGAGTATTACACCCAGATCCAGACTTACGATATCCCCCTCATTTAACCTTCTTGAATTTGGGATCCCATGGACGACCTGATCATTTATTGAGATACATAGACTTGCAGGGAAATTGCGGTATCCTTTAAATGCAGGGATAGCCCCTTTCTCCCTGATACGCTTTTCAACATATGCATCTAACTCTAAAGCGGTAATCCCCGGTTTAATAAGTTCCCTTAAATCATTTAGCAGATTAGCAACGATCTGATTGCTCTTCCTTAGTAGTTCAATCTCTTCTTTAGATTTTAGAATTATCATCTCAAGATTTCCTTATTGTGGATTCTATACTGTTTTAAAAAGAGGATCAAAAAAAGGTTTTTTCCCATTTAAGGGTGGTTAAAAAAGAAATCGTTCAGGATGAACGATAATAGTTCTGCCCATCATGAAAGACTGTATGTATGATTTTCTTTTTCAATAGGTCCTGTACATATTTAATTGCTTCATTCTTATGGATACCCAATGCGCTTGATATGTCCAGCAGGGTAATCGGACGTCTTCTTGTTAGATCGACTATTGCCTTTCTTTTATCTAACTTCACTCCTTCTAAATTTTCCATCCATCTCTTTTATAATGAATCTTCTTGATTTGCAAGTAAAAAGTAGCTGAGTATTCTATATTTCGCAATCGTATAGCCATTTAAAGGAGCTAAAGAGATTTTATGATTTGGCTAAACAGTTACTATACTTCAGATATTATCTTCATTGCGAATTCAGAAAAAAATAATAAAACAGCACTTGCCATTTCTTTATTTATGCGTTATATTATAAACAGTTAGTTTAGGTGAGTATACCGACAAACCTGAAATGACGGTATACCGCCTGTACAGGATTATCATTGATAAAAAGTATTACATTTAAAAGGATAATGGAAAAAAGAAGCCTTTTACATTTCAGTGGTAGTTATTTACATATTATCGAAGAGGCAATAGATTTTGCCCAGGAAGTAGTGACTGATTACTTCAAGATGTCAACAAGTGAATGGAAGGGCTATCGATACGAGGTAAAGACCCAGAAGTTTCTCGATGACATAGAGATAACTGATAGGGCCTTTGCTCAAATATGCAAGTATGAATGCATAAAAGGGAAGAATTCATCTCCACCATTGTCCTTTGATCTGTATAGGATCTGCCTGCAAGACAAAAATATACTGAGAGCTGTCCATAACCCGTTAAACAAGGTAAAGCTGAAACCTTTGTTATTATATATAATTACTCATGAACTCTCTCATGTGATCAGATTCAGTAAATATTATAAGGACTTTTTTGCTCCCCCATGGGAAAAAGAGTCGGAAGAAGCAAAGGTCCATTCGATTACTTACGAAATGTTGCGGTCAAAGGGAGACCAGAGTTTAGACTATGTCTTGGATTACTATAGACTGCATAGATGGAATGATAAATATTTTACTCTATAAAAGAGGAAGGTGAAAAACTAGACGAAAAAAAGGAGGTAATTAATTTGCCAATCTACGAGTACAATTGTAACAAATGCAAAGAACAATTCGAAGTCATTCAAAAATTCTCCGATCCCCTCCTATCAAAATGCCCCAAGTGTTCTGGAGAAGTAACCAAGTTAATTTCCCAATGTACTTTTCATTTAAAAGGGACCGGTTGGTATGCTACTGATTATGTAAAAAAGGATAGAGAGATTACCCCTCAAGGGGAGAAGCCAAAGATGGAGGCGAGCTCAGAGACAACGTCAGGGACAAAGTCAGAGGAAAAAAAGGGTGATGATAGTGGGGGGAGCCATTCGGAAGCTTCAGGAAGTTCAAAAGCTTGATCACTGGTTACAATCTTTAAACAGCCTAAAAAACCCGGGTTTATATCCGGGTTTTTAACTCATTGACTTCAGGCTTTTGCATTAAAGTAAATAAAGGAAGGATTTGGATAGAAAGACCGTTTTAGTTTGTTAACTGATAAAAGACAGATTTTAGGTATCTCTTGGATTCAAAGCGAGGACAGACACCTTTTAGATATTCGGATGCGCCTATTATTAAGTAGCCATCCGGTTTAAGGACATTCGCTATCTTATGAAATAGCTTCTTCCGGTCTTCCATATTAAAGTAGATAGCAACATTTCGGCATAAGACTATATCCCACATGCCTAAACCTGTTAATGAATCCATTAGATTGTGTCTCTTAAAGCTGGCCATCGCTCTTATTTCATCATTGATCCTCCAGTTATTTTCATCAGCTATGAAGTATTTTTGTAACTTATCTTTGGAAAGCCCTCGTTCGACTTCAAATTTGTTATATTGACCATAACTTGCCCGAATTATAGCCTCATCGGAAATATCTGTACCCAAAAGATTAATGTTATATTCTTTCATATTGGGTAATAGCTCATTCAAGGTTAATGCAATACTGTATACTTCCTGGCCTGTAGAACAGGCAGCACTCCAGATGCGAATATCGATAGGCGAAAGGTTGGGACTTTTCTCATTCCTCTTATCGATAAGATCAGGTAATATCTTATGTTGCAGTAGCTCGAAGGGATATATATCACGGAAGAACAATGTCTCTTTGGTGGTAATCGCATCTATAATCTTTCTCTCGATGGTTTTCGTAGTATCTGACTTGATTTTGTAGTACAGTTCACTATAAGAAGAGCATTCGAGTTCATCAATTAGATTACTGAGCCTGTTTTCTATGAGATAGGCCTTGGTAGCATCTAGAGAAATACCGGATATATCCTCTATAAATCTGGAGATTACCTTTATTTCTTCAGGGGTGAGCTTTACCATTCATTTACCTGTTATAGTCTCATCGCTGCTCATTTCAATACGGCCGTATAACGACTCAACTATTTCAGCGTACGAGAGATTTCGTCTGCGATATTATTTAGGGGGGCAATTACATCCACTAGGCCGGTTTCAACTGGCTTTTTAGCCATACCGAAAACGACAGATGAGGCCTCATCCTGGGCAATTATCTTGGCTCCGTTGCGTTTCATGAGTTTTAAACCCAAATTACCATCTGAACCCATACCGGTCATGATAACCCCTGTGGATCGGCCCACGTAATGGTAGGCAATGGACCTGAAGAGGTAATCGATGGAAGGCTTGCAGTTATTTTCAGGAAGATCATTAGTTATCCGAATAATCCTATTTTTACCATCAGCACTGGCAGCGACTTTCATCTGCTTTCCTCCAGGTGCAATTAGGGCAATATTTGGTTCAATTGTTTGACCATTCATTGCTTCTCTGACCTCTATATTACATATTGAATTGAGACTATTGGCCAGAGATTGAGTGAAAATAGATGGCATGTGCTGAACGATTAATATAGGTACACCCACGTTATATGTGAGTTGCGGTAGCATTTGAGCTAGTGCATTGGGCCCTCCAGTAGAAATGCCAATCGCCACAATCTCCGATTTCGATCTTTTTGGGCCGGCAACGGTACTCATTCTTTTAACTAAATCGGGGGCATCAAGCCTAGGATCCCCTAACACCTTGGTTTCCGATGGTAAGGTCGGTTTCCCCCTCAATATCTTCTTTATCTCATTGCGGCGGGCAAATGCCTTCAACATAGGAGTCAGAGTGCTCTTTACCGCATTCTTGTTTCCATCTATAGTTCCGTCTTGAGGTTTGAGGACAAAGTCGAAAGCCCCTAACCCCAGTGCTTTGAGGGTTATATCTCCTCCTTTTTGGGTAAGGGAACTAAGAACAATGGCTCCCACATCTGGAAATCTTGTCTTTATATGGGTCAAAACCTCGAGACCGTCCATCTCAGGCATCTCGATATCCAGGATCAAAAGGTCAGGTCTTAGAGAAGCGATTTTGGAGATGGCAATCTTACCATTGCTGGCAGTTCCTACAACCTGAACGTCAGGCATCTCAGTTAAAACATCACTAACGATTTTTCTAAAGACTACTGTATCATCAACAACGAGTACACTTAAGCCTTTGGAGTCTGCCATTTATAACTCCTCTTCCTCTTCTATCAGTACCTCTTCCACGTTAAGGATGCCTATAAGACTATCCTCGGTTTTAAATACTCCTTCAAAAAATTTTCCTTGGACGCCACTTATATTTGTAGGAGGAGACTCTATTTTGTCCAATTCCGCTGGTATCACATCGCTGATACGGTCTACCAGAAACCCAATATGTTCGGTTTTTGGATTAACGATTATATTTCTGCTATTTTCTGTGAACTTAACAGGCGAAAGACCGAGCTTTCTCCCCAAATCTATAATAGAGACAATTTTCCCTCTCAGGTTCAATACCCCCAAAACATAATCTTGCGACTGTGGAACATACGTTATATTCATGTTTTTGTTGATTTCCTGCACAGTCAGGATATCCATACCGCAAAGTGCCTTTCCAACATGAAATGTAACCAGTTCCACGATTTTATTTTTTTTTGTATGGTCTGTTAATCTATCCATTTTTATCTCCATTGATATGGGATCACCCGTTAGTCCGTTTCCCTGACAAATCCGTTTCATAAATAACAGATAACCGCGCTAACAGCAAAACATGAGGGGGGTGTACAGATTCACTTATACAAAATAACTTACAACTTTCCCATGCAAAACGAATAACTATACCTTAAACTGGCCTACCTTTTCTTTAAGCTCCTCAGCCAGTTTACTTAAATTAGTGGCATTCAGTTTTACCTGAGAACTGCTGTTAGACATCTCGTTGGATGACTGGTTTACATCTGATATGTCCCTTGCAATCTCTGAGGCTACAGTAGAGCTTTGAGCCACGTTTTCATTTACCTCTTGAAGCCCCTGAGATGCCTGGGTAACATTACCTGCAATATCCTTTGTAGTTGCAGACTGTTCTTCAACGGCAGTAGCAATGGTAGTGACAATCTCATTGACATTATTGATTACTTCAGATATGTTTTTTATCTCTGTAACCGTTCCTTGAGTTGAACTCTGAATCCCTTCAATCCTCTTCCTTATCTCACCCGTAGCAGAAGCGGTCTGTCTCGCAAGCTCTTTAATCTCGTTGGCCACTACTGCAAAACCCTTTCCTGCTTCTCCGGCCCTGGCAGCCTCAATAGTAGCGTTGAGGGCAAGGAGGTTCGTCTGTTCAGATATATCGGTGATGGTTTCTGTAACCTTACCGATCTCCATGGCTGCATGACCGAGCCTGTCTATACTATCTGATGCATTTTGTGCCTGTGATACAGCCTCACCGGTTATGAAACGGCCCTTCTCCGAATTCATCGCAATCTCACTGACAGTAGAGGTCATCTGTTCAGTGGCATTAGCAACCATACTTATGTTTGCAGAAGCCTCCTCCATCGCTGCAGCCACATATGTCATATTGGAGCTCATCTCTTCTGCTGCTGTTGCTACGGTATTTGATTTCCCTGACATGTTTTCAGTTCCTTCGGCCATTTGACTCGAGAGGGCAGATAGCTCTGCAGACGACATGGTCATAGTTTCGGCATTTTGGGTGACATCTCTAATGATACCCTGTAGCTTATCGATAAATGTGTTAAACCACCTCGCCAGTTCACCTACTTCATCATTTCTTTGAACATTGAGTCTGGTAGTAAGATCGCCTTCTCCTTCTGCGATATCCTTAAGCCCGTTAACAACCTTTGATATGGGTTTGATGATCTGATTTGATGAGAAGTATCCGATTACAAGCGCCACCCCAATAGCGATGATTAAAAATGCGATGATTGCACTCCTTGTTGCCTCCACTTTTTTATCTACTTCAACTCGAGATACTTCCATTTCATTCCAACCCTTGCTGGAAATTTTTTTTGAAAGACTGGCAATCCTTGGGGCAAGAGGAAGGATCGTTTTTTTGACCTCTTGGTCCATTTTAGCGGTCACTAATACCAGACCTTCAAAATCATCTTTAAAGTCTTCAATGGAGAACTTTATACCTTCCAATGACTTTGAGGGTTTTTCCCCGATCATTTTCAGGATTTCAGACAAAAGTTTTTTTGCCCTGTCGGAATATAGAGAGTCATTATATGCGATATAGCTCTCTAAATCTATTCTTGCCGCCATAAAGTTTCTAACAACAGCAAGTTGTTGTCTTTTATAAAAAACCTCCAACTTTTTTTGGATATTTCTCCCTTCAGATGAGAGATTCCGTCTGTTCACATTCAGTGTTTTGTATCTGATAACTACCTTACGGTATTTATCTATATATTCATTGGTTAAATAATTGATCTCTTTTATAATCTTCGCTTGCTCAGGAGTCTTTATCACTCCATCAGCCTTTCCGATGACCTCGATTACTTTCTCTATATACATCTCTGCTGCACGGTTATCCTCCTCCCGATATTGATAGATGAATTTCTCTACCGAGGTCTGCATCGATAGTATAGTAGATTCTATTTCGCCGGCCAGCTGTACTTTAGCTGCTACTTCTTTCGTCAAGTACTCTACCTTTTTCCCCAATGAGCCGGATTGGACAATCGATATTATACCGACGATAACAATTAAAAAGACTACAGCAAGGTATCCAGCCAGTGTCTTCCCTCGTAAGTTCCATTTAAACATTTTACACCCCCATATTCATTGTCTTTAAAGTAATTAGCCTGTCCTTTATTTAGAATGATTATAAAGATATCTCTGGATACTAACCAATTGAAATTAAAGGATTTAATAAAATCAAAGAAAAAGATCGATTGCCAATTCTAGGAAAATCTAT
>JAUXFK010000072.1 GCA_030623035.1 Deltaproteobacteria bacterium
ATTAAGCCGAGAGATAGAACGAATGCTTAGCAGCTTAATCAGGAAGTTAAGCGGCAAATAGGCAAGACAACTATGTGCCTCTGTGCCTTTGCCCCTCTGTGCCTGAGTAGTTACAAGGTTTGTATATGATAATAAAAGAAAAAATATCAGTGATGATCAGCGTAGATCGGCGGCTGAGTAGTTAGATTTTTAGATGGGCAACAGCCTGTCCAATTGTAACCCTATTATATAATGAAGAGATGCAACGTATTGGTTTTGTTTTAAATAGTACATTGAAAAAGTTCAATTATTATGTCAAACTAGAGGAGTGCCATGTATTGAATCTCTGGGATGAAGTGGTAGGGGAGCTTATTGCGAGACATACTCAACCAGAGAGTATCAAGAGAAGAAAACTATTCGTAAAGGTTTCAAGCCCCGCATGGCTACACGAGCTGGAATCAATGAAACGGATGATCATAGAACGTTTAAATACTGAAGTAAGATCAGAGGTAATAAGGGATATCCATTTTAGCCTATCTGAATTTTCTAAGAGTAATCGCCCAGTGTCTGAGGCCCATCATCGGGAATGGGTGGATATAGATATCGATGAAGGTTATTTGGAAGATATAAAAAGGAGCTTAGTATCCATAAAAGACCCTCAGATTCGAGAATCCCTTAATCGCATAATGACTAAAGATGCCAAACTTCGTAAATTTCGAGAAGATTAATAGTTAGGCTTTCCTGCTAGATCATGAGTAAAAAGAGGCCGTTGTACCATTAACCCCGCCTTTCCACCTTTTAAGGCCTCGATGA
This sequence comes from Deltaproteobacteria bacterium, assembly GCA_030623035.1. Classification (GTDB taxonomy): domain Bacteria; phylum Desulfobacterota; class UBA8473; order UBA8473; family UBA8473; genus JAUXFK01. The sequence goes on from JAUXFK010000072.1 coordinate 793, forward strand.
GGACAAGTTTTCCCTCAGAATTTATATTAGAGTAAACGATCTGAAGCCTTTTAGGCTCTAATGTAGCCTCTTTGAGCCCGGATAATACATCGCCGAGTCTTACAACAGGAAATATAAGGTATACTTTTCCTCTCGGCCTTACAAGGTATCTTGAAATGGTCAAAATGTCGTTCAAAGAACACATGATTTCATGCCGGGCTACAGCCTTTTGTGAATGGGGATTAATCCTTCCAGAATCGGTTTTACGGTATGGTGGATTGCTTAATACGATATCGAAGGACTCTGTTTCAAATAATCCCCTTAAGTTATTGATGTCTTCATGGATGATTCTAATTATTCCAGAAAGGTTATTTAGCTCAACACTCCGATTCGCCATTTCAGCCATATCTTTCTGAACTTCAACCCCAAAAATACTACCGGTTTTCGTTTTCTGAGCCAATAATATGGGTATTACACCACATCCTGTACCCAGATCGATGATTGAACTTCCGCTGGGGATATCAATAAAATTTACTAAGAGTATAGGGTCAATAGAGAAACGGTATCCATTTCTTTTTTGAAGGATCTTTATATCTCCACACAACAGATCATCGAGAGTTTCATCGTCCTTCACAATTTGATAAGGTCTTACCATGATAAGCTCAATAAGGAAGGTCGGTCTTAATCGTTCATGTCCCCTTGAATACTATTGATTACTAATCCAGAGGGGATTTTCGGATAAAAAAATGTAGCCTTTTGAGGCATTCTCACATGTGCGCTTGATGCTTCATTAACTTGTTTAATCTTAGTTGGATTTATTAAAAAGGTTAACTGATACCTTCCCTCTTTAACCCATTCAATGGCTTTATCACTGTCTTCAATAAAGTCGACATTTCTTTGGCTTTCCATATTCTGATCATTTAGACCCAAAATACCATTCAAAATAAGGATTTGTAAGATATTCACATCCAGTCCTCTAATAACAGTAGGGACATCTTTCATGACGGTTGAATTTATTATATCTTCATCCTTAAGTGTCAAGAGGTTGTAACAATCTGCCCCTTGCACATACAAACCGAAGGTGTGTTGTCCTTGCCCCTGTATTTCCAGTTGGTTTAATAATTTCCTTCTAACTTCCAACTCATTGCTGCTTTTAAATCCAAATTCATCAATGTGAAAATACTTCTGAGCCTTTTCATGAAAGAGGGATGGCCTAAAGTCGTTTAAATTATAAAGAAGACGATGCGTGGGTAAGATCACCAACCCACCGTCATCCATATTTGATAAGTACATCATCACATAGTTGTAAGCCTCGTTACCACTATAGTTTTTACTTTTTTTCTTCAACTGAGTACGATAATTAAGGGCAGTTTCATACCTGTGGTGACCATCGGCGATAAATAGGGACAAATCCTTTAACCCTTCTGACACTCTATTTATGATATCTTTATCATGTACCTTCCATAATTGATTTCTTATTCCATTGTCATTGACAAAATCAATAAATGGAGTGGGATGTATTTTTTCTTCAATAATCCTCTCAATCTTTTTCTCAGGATCATAATATAAAGAGAATATTGGGCTTAGATTAGCATTACAGGATTCTATTAATCTTAACCTGTCGGATTTCGGTTCTGTCATCGTCTTTTCATGTGGAAGCACTACTCCGCTTGTAAAGTCCTCCAGTTTTATAAGAGCAATAAAACCTTTTCGGGTCTTTTTCTGGTCTTTCTTAATTGTAAACTCCTGTTTATAGTAACATATAGAAGGTAAGGTATCCCTTATCAAAACACTCTCTTTTTGCCATGTTTCTAAATGATTGGCTGCTCTGGAGTACTTATTTATCCTATCATTATCTTCAGGAAGGTCTTTTCCCAAAACCAGACGGATTATATTATACGGGTGTCTTTGATAATACTTTTCCTGCTCTTCTTTTGAGATAATATCATAAGGAGGGGTTACAACCAACGCGATATCTTTTATGGTTTTTTGATCATAGAAAATTCCTCTAAAAGGTGCTAGAACTGCCATCGAAATTCTGTCTCCTAAACTATTTAATAATTACCATTGAGTTTAATTAATGTCCCTTTGAGGTAGCCATTTGTGAATGGACTCTAACCACCCTCTTGTTTCAAATAATACTTCTTTCCGCCGAAAGGTATAAAGTACTTATCTTCTAAAGGATTGTGCATTATGTATTTTGTAATATCATAGTAAGAGGGCCTATTAAACCTGGCATCGAATCTGTCTTGTTTCACCTTACAGTATAGAACATTATGTTTGCCAATCCAAAGGGTATCCAGCTGTAATATTTCTTCACTTTCATCATTTAGAATGATCTTAAAAGTTTTTCCAATATCGACTCTCTTTACAATAAAGGGAGTATCTTCAACTTCAAGGTAACACTTCTCGCTATTTATTTTGAGTAGAAATCGTCCGTCGCCATCTCTTATAAGGTGTTGATTAAAAAAAAGATAGATATCTTTACGTATGATTTGAGCCCCTTTATAATACCAGTTACCCTCTTTATCGATCCTGATATGGCAAGGGAGTATCTCTTCCATCTATTACTCCAGCATGAATAATTTTTCTATGAAAATTTAGCAAAAAAATACGATAATGTAAATATATTTGTTATGAAAAAAGAACATTGGTTTTCCCCTTGACATGTAAGGTTCTTTTTTCTATAGGTAGTATCCATCCAGAAACGGCCTTTTTGCCCAATCTCTTTGTTGGGCTCAGATTTTAATCCTCGAAATATGTCGATATATTCCTGCTTGCCCTGTGAAATGCGAAGCTATATTTACTCTGGGGCGGTTAAAATCTTCTTCTTTCTTGACCTTGAACAAAATATCTCATTTCTGGATGGACACCAGGTAAGTAATAAAGCGGACTGTTATCATATGAAACAGATTAAAGGGGGGGACTTTGAATCAGAGAAATCTCAAGGAATTTGAATCAATATTTTATCCAAGGTCCATCTCTGTAGTCGGTGCTTCCCAAGACAAGTGGAAATTTGGCACAAAGTACCTTCAAGCTTTAGTTGAATCCGGCTTTAAGGGGGAACTCTACCCTATAAACCCCCATGAGGTGGAGATACTTGGGCTTAAGACTTATCCTAAACTCATTTCAATCCCTGGGGCTGTTGACTATGTTATCGTCTCAATACCAGCCCGGTCTATGCTCGCCCTTTTCGATGATTGCATAGCTAAGGGTGTGAAGGTTGTGCAGATATTCACTGCAGGATTCAGGGAAACTGGAGAGGAGGAAGGCCGGGACTTAGAAAAAGAGATGGTAAAGAAAGCAAAAGAGGGTAATTTCCGAATTATTGGTCCAAATTGCATTGGGGTATACTCTCCGGCCCATTGTATGCCATTCGGACCGATGCATTTCAAGGCAAATGCAGGTTCGGTTGGATTCATCTCTCATAGTGGTGGAGTTGCCGGTCACATTATTGAAGAGGGGGTAAGAAGAGGGATTTGCTTTAGCAAGGTGGTCAGCTTCGGTAATGGATGTGATCTGGATAATTGTGATTATCTGGAGTATCTCGCTTATGATTCTGAGACTAAGATCGTCGGAGCCTACCTGGAAGGGGCGAAAGATAGCCGCCGTCTATTAAAACTGGTCAAGGAAATATCCAAGATAAAGCCAATTTCAATATGGAAGGGGGGGAGAACACCTGCCGGGTCTCAGACGGCTGCTTCCCACAGCGGATCACTCGCTGGTTCCGATATCATCTGGAAAGCTGCTTTGAGACAGGCTGGGGTCGTTAAAGTTGAGACTCATGAGGAACTAATAGACACCATACTGGCTTTTCAATACCTCAGCAGGTTTAAGGGGAACAGTGTAGCTGTTATCGCAGGGCTCTACGGAGCAGGCGGAGGGGCATGCGTTGCATCGAGTGACGCTTGCACTAGCCTTGGGCTGGAAGTACCTCCTTTTAGTGAGGAAACGAGAGCAGAGCTTAAGGCTATCCTACCAAGAGCAGGCAGTATCTTTCGCAATCCTCTTGACATGGGTTCTGTAGGTGGCATTCTTAATATACTCAGTAAAACAATCGAGTTGGTACTCGCTGAGTCTCTAATTGATATCTTAATTATTCAGGTTCCCGTAGATTTTCTCATGGGGTTAAACTCTGTAAAGGCATTCCATGATACTATTGACATTATCATAAATTTCAAAAATATCCAGAATAAACCAATTATTGCGCTTTCACCTCATGGCTCTTTCTTTACTGAACGACTGGAGTTTGAGAAAAGGCTATATGATGCCGGCATACCAGCCTACCCCACCTTTGAACGGGCTGCAAAAGCAATTGTGAATGTAAGCTGGTTTTATAGGTTTCATGAACAGCGGGAACTCTAGGAAGGATATATATCTTTTCTAGCTTTTTTTCAAATAAAAATTCCTTTAAGCTATAACCGAAACATTTCTTTAAATATATTTCGGTGAAGTAGAATATCAGCAATTTTTAATTTCTTAAACTAGAAGGGCAGGTCTTTAAACCGAATGAAGCGAACTTTAGATTTATCAAGAAACTTTTTTGGACAAAGCGAAAAGGAATTTGTAAAAAGGCCTATTATTTAAAAGTACTGACGTCTATTTTTCCGTCTCCTCCGGTTCGCCTCAAGTCTTTTCCGTTTTCTTTTAACACTGGGTTTCTCATAAAATCGTCGATTTTTAAGTTCTCTTTGCACACCTTCTAATTGCATCTTCTTCTTGAGTAACTTAATGGCTTTTTCAATATCTCCTCTAACCTCAACACTGATGGACATCAAACTTCCTTTCCCATAACAAAGCTCTGAATATTTATATATTCAATGATATCTCTCTTAAATAAAAACCTCAAGGAACCTGTAAGGCACTTACGATTTTTATGAAAATCAAAATTACTTGTCTTTTTGAAGAATCGATTTACAATCAAATTTTAATAATAAAATAAATAGAGAAGAAAATCAAGTATTAATTTTTCGTTTCATTTAGATTTGCATTTATTTCGTCCATCCTGGAAATTCCCTTTTGTATTTAATCATGACTTTTGCCTCTCTTAGAGCCTTAAAAGAACGTTTCAAAAATCAGTCCTTTGGTTTGAAACTGATGAACACCCGAAAAGCGATCGAAAAAAAGGGTTAACCAAAGTTGGCTAACCCTTTTTTTTATGGCGGGGCCGACGAGACTCGAACTCGCGACCTCCGGCGTGACAGGCCGGCGTTCTAACCAACTGAACTACGACCCCTGATACTATAAGGGAGGTGTTGCCTAAAACCAAATTGTTTTTTGAGAGTTTATTCCTTTTTTGCCAATAAAGCTTGGCAAAGCAAAAAATCTTATGGAAAATTCTTCATTTTAGGATTAGTAACAACACAGTGCCCTGATTCCATTTATGAATGGACACGAATTAATATCTTAAATACAGTCAATCCATAATCATTTTTGCTATTGACAAAAATATGGTGGGCGGAACAGGGCTCGAACCTGTGACCCCCGGCTTGTAAGGCCGGTGCTCTCCCAACTGAGCTACCCGCCCACAAAAGAAGGATAAATCTTGGTATCTGATATTAATTTATCGAACGACTTGGAGCCTCTTGCACATGTTCTTTTTCATAGAACTTATCAGGTATCTCTTCGTCCTTCTTTGGTTTCATAAAACTCTCCGGTTCATCGAGCATTAAGGCCATCCTCAATATATCGTCCATATGTTCAACCATAACAATATCTACAGTCTTTAATATCTTGGATGGAATCTCCTTAATGTCCTTTTCATTCTCCTTCGGAATTATTATTGTTTTTATGCCCCCTCTATGGGCAGCTAAAACCTTCTCTTTTAATCCACCAATAGGAAGGACCCTCCCTCTGAGGGTTATCTCCCCTGTCATGGCGATATCTCTCCTTACAGGTTTCTTAATTAAAGCAGAAGTAATAGAAGTTGTCATCGTAATGCCAGCCGAAGGACCATCTTTTGGTATAGCACCTTCAGGAACATGTATATGTATGTCAACATTCTGATAGAAATCAGTTTGTAGTCCCAGCAATTCTCCTCTGGAACGGACATAACTCATAGCAGCCTGGGCAGACTCTTGCATAACATCACCCAACTTTCCAGTAATAATCAATTTTCCCTTGCCCGGCATGATTGCAACCTCGGTCGTAAGAAGTTCTCCGCCCATTTCCGTCCAGGCAAGGCCGGTTGTAAGTCCTATTGCCTCTTTCTCCTCTGCCCTTCCATATCTGTATTTGGGAATCCCTAAAAACTTTTGAAGACTGCTCGATCGAACTTTAATCTTTGCGTCTTTACCTCTCTTTACAATTTCTTTTGCAACCTTCCTACAGATAGACGCTATCTCTCTTTCTAAATTTCTAACACCAGCTTCTCTGGTGTATTTACGGATCATACCAAATATAGCCTTTGTTGAAAATTTTATATTTTTATCAATCAGACCATGGGCATCTATCTGCTTGGGGATCAAAAACTTCTGCCCGATATTCAACTTTTCCAATTCAGTGTATCCAGCAATACGAATTATCTCCATCCTGTCCTGTAAAGGAACTGGAATTGAATACAGCGTATTTGCCGTAGTAATGAACATCACCTCAGAAAGGTCATAATCTACATCCAGATAGTGGTCATTGAAGACATTGTTCTGTTCAGGGTCTAAAACCTCCATCAAAGCAGCTGACGGATCTCCTCTAAAATCTGTGCTCATCTTATCTATTTCATCTAATAGAAACACAGGATTATTTGAACCTGCCTTTTTTAATGACTGGATGATCTTACCAGGCATTGAACCTATATACGTTCTACGATGCCCCCTGATCTCAGCCTCATCGCGGACTCCTCCAAGAGAGCACCTGACAAACTTTCTTCCAGTTGCCCTTGCAATCGATTTGGCCAAAGATGTCTTTCCGACCCCTGGAGGTCCAATCAGGCAGAGTATAGGACCTTTCATCTTATCCACTAAACTTTGGACTGCAAGATACTCAATGATTCGTTCCTTTACCTGCTTTAAACCGTAGTGATCTTCATCTAAAATTTTCTCAGCTTCTACTATGTCAAGTTTATCATCTGTCTTCTCATACCATGGCAGGGATATCAACCAGTCTATATAATTGCGTACTACCGTAGCCTCGGCTGACATAGGCGCCATCATTTTAAGCTTCTTTAACTCCTTTTTAACCTTTGTTGTGGCCTCCTTTGACATCTTCTTCTTTTTTATATTCTCTTCTAACTCCTTGATATCCGTCTTAAACTCATCCTTCTCCCCCATTTCCTTTTGAATTGCTCTCATCTGCTCATTGAGATAATACTCTTTCTGTGTTTTCTCCATCTGTTTTCTAACTCTTCCCTTGATCTTCTTTTCGATTTGGAGTATCTCAATCTCAGATTCAATTAAACAATACAGTTTCTCTAACCTCTCTGCGGGGCTAAAGGTCTCTAAGAGATCCTGATCATCTTCCAGCTTTAGGCTTACATGGGCGGCAACTGTATCAGAAAATCGAGCAGGATCATCTATGGTTGATATCGTAGAGATAATTTCCTGGGGGATCTTTTTGTTTAATTTGATATACCTTTCAAAGGCCTCATTTACACTACGCATCAAAGCTCCAACCTCTTTAGTTACCACATGGGACTCTTCGATCTCTTCTATGCTCACCAGGAAAAAATCTTCATTTTTGGCAAACTTCTTTATCTTTGCTCTTTTTTTACCCTCAACAAGAACCTTTACTGTTCCATCCGGCAGCTTTAAAAGCTGAAGGATAGTACCCAGAATCCCAACTCCAAAAAGATCATCTTCTGTAGGATCATTGGTCTTGGCATTTTTTTGGGTAACTAGAAAGAGATCCTTTTCGTTCTGAAGCGCATCCTCCAATGCGTTTATTGACCCTTCTCTTCCAACGAATAGAGGTACTACCATATAAGGGAAGACTGCGATATCTCGTAGTGGTAATAGCGGATGTAAATTCTCAGAATTTGGTGTATTTATTGGGTCTTTAGAAATCTTGAATAGCATTTTCTTATAACCTCGTTTATTATTTTCTATTTATTGTTCTCCCAGAAATAACCCCTTCATCTTCCTTGATCTTGAAAAAAATTGCTCATCTATGGATGGACACGATTAGGCAGACTCCGCTTCACTTTCATATATTAACATTGGGTTTTCCTTTTTTTCGATCACTTTTTTTGTTATAACACATTCCTTAACATTTGGTTGGGATGGTAGCTCATACATAATATCAAGCATGACATCTTCCATGATTGATCTCAGCCCCCTTGCCCCTGACTTTCGCTTTTGGGCTTCCTTTGCTATTGCTATCAAGGCATTGTTGGTGAAATCGAGTTTGGTATTCTCTAATTCAAAAAGCTTTTTATATTGTTTAACCAGGGCATTCCTGGGCTCTTTTAATATCCTTATAAGTGATTCTTCTCCAAGTTCATTTAGCGTCGCAACCACTGGCAGTCTTCCAATAAATTCAGGAATCAAACCATATTTCAATAGGTCTTCTGGTTGTAGTTCAATAAGAATATCGCCAATCTGTTTTTTTTCAATACTAATGATGTCTGCACCAAAACCGATTGAACTTCCCTTTAATCGTTTTTGAATAATTTCCTCAAGGCCGTGAAAGGCACCTCCACATATAAATAGCATATTGGTAGTGTCTACCTGTAGGAATTCCTGTTGCGGATGTTTTCTGCCCCCTTTAGGAGGAATGCTGGCTATTGTACCTTCGATTATCTTTAAAAGCGCCTGTTGTACTCCTTCACCTGATACATCTCTAGTTATGGAAGGGCTGTCTGATTTTTTTGAAATCTTATCAATTTCATCGATGTATACAATACCTCTCGATGCCTTTTCAATGTCATAATCCGCAGCCTGTAACAACCCAAGTATAATATTTTCGACATCTTCACCAACGTACCCAGCTTCTGTAAGGCTGGTTGCATCAGCCATAGTAAAAGGCACCTGGAGAATTTTAGCTAGAGTTTGTGCTAACAGAGTCTTCCCGCAACCCGTAGGTCCAATAAGGACGATATTACTCTTTTGAAGTTCGACCCCATCCACTTCCATCTTTGAGTTTATTCTCTTGTAATGATTGTACACTGCCACAGAAAGGATTTTCTTCGCCCTATCTTGCCCAATTACGTATTCATCTAGAAACTTCTTTGTCTCAAAGGGTTTTGGGACTACTGGATATTTGTCGCTACTCCTCTCTTTCTCATATTCCTCAGCCATAATATCATTACAGAGTTCTATACATTCATCACAAATATAAACGGTCGGGCCTGCTATTAATTTCTTTACTTCCTTCCTGTTTTTTCCACAAAAAGAGCAATTCAAGTTCCCCACTTGACCGTTATCTCTTCTATTCACTTTTTTCCTCCTAGGTAAAGGCTATCGAAAAAAAATCAACTCGATACATTGAGTTCCTTCTTTATAATAACCTCATCGATGATTCCATATTCCTTTGCTTCTTCACTACTCATAAAAAAATCTCTATCTGTATCAACCTGAATCTTATCTAAAGACTGTTTTGTATGGTGAACCAATATGTTGTTTATCCTATCCTTAATGTGAAGTATCTCTCTGGCATGAATCTGAATATCCGAAGCCTGTCCTTGGAAAGAACCCAACGGCTGATGTAATAGTATTCGTGAGTGGGGAAGAGCGTATCTCTTTCCCGCTTCTCCTGCGGTCAAGAGTAATGCAGCCATACTTGCAGCTTGTCCCATACACAATGTAGAAACTTGAGGTTTTATATACTGCATCGTATCGTAAATAGCCAGGCCTGAGGTAACTATACCACCTGGTGAATTGAGATAGAGGTGGATATCCTTATCCGGATCTTCAGACTCCAAAAAAAGCATCTGTGCGATTATTAAATTTGCCATTAGATCATCTATTGGAGAACCAACAAAGATTATTCTGTCCTTTAATAGACGGGAATATATGTCATAGGCTCTCTCTCCACGACCTGTTTGTTCAATCACCATTGGAATTAGTTGCATTCTTCCCCTCTTTCTATCTCTTTGATTCTAGCCTCTCTGATGATAAAATCAAGTGTTTTTTCTGTTATAATTCCACTTCGCAACCTCTCCCTTGCATTGTTTTCCTGGTAATACTTCCTGATATTCTCAACATCCTGGCCAGCTAGATCTGCAACCTCAAGTATCCTATCATCAATTTCCCCTTCATCTACTTCTATTGATTCTTTTTTTGCGATCTCTTCAAGAAGCAAACCACAACGAACTTCCTTTTCAGCCTGGTTTTTGTACATCTCATTCAGGCTATCAAAAGAAACTCCAACCTGTTCCATAGTCAATCCTTGAAAGGCTAACCTCTGTAATGTGTCACTTATCATATATTGAAGATGTTGATTGATCATTGAGGGCGGAACCTCAAAGGGATTTTCCTCGACGAGTTTGTCTAAAATCTTCTCTCTAAGATCAGACTCTACTTTTAACTTCGCCTTATTTTCTAAATTCTCTCCAACCTTTTCCGCTAATTCCTCTAGATTCTCAAACTCCCCAAGATCCTTGGCAAAATCATCATTAAGCTCTGGAATAATCTTTTCTTTAATCCCTTTGATCTCTACCTTATAGGTAACTTCTTTGCCTGCCAGATCCTTTTTAACGTATTCTTTGGGTAAAGTTATTTGTATGTCTTTCTTTTCTCCATTTTGAAGTCCTAATAATTGATCTTCAAAAT
>JAUXFK010000028.1 GCA_030623035.1 Deltaproteobacteria bacterium
AAGGAGGATTAAGGGATGTCAAAGAAGAAGTTTGAGAGGACGAAGCCGCATGTTAATATAGGGACGATAGGCCATGTGGATCATGGGAAGACGACGTTAACTGCGGCGATCACGAGGATATTGAGTAATCAGGGTCTGGCTGAGTATATGTCATATGAGAACATAGACAATGCTCCGGAGGAGAAGGAGCGTGGTTTGACGATAGCGATAGCGCATGTGGAGTATGAGACGAAGGCTCGGCATTATGCGCATATAGATTGTCCTGGTCATGCGGATTACATAAAGAATATGATAACAGGTGCGGCGCAGATGGATGGTACGATATTGGTGGTAAGTGCTGCGGATGGGCCGATGCCGCAGACGCGTGAGCACATATTATTAGCGAGGCAGGTTCGGGTGCCTTATATAGTGGTTTATTTGAACAAGGCAGACATGGTGGATGATGAGGAGTTGATGGAGTTGGTGGAGTTAGAGGTGAGGGAGCTTTTGAGTGAGTATGAGTTTCCTGGTGATGACATACCTGTGGTATCGGGGTCAGCGTTAAAGGCGTTGGAGTGTGGATGTGGGAAGCCGGAGTGTGAGAGTTGTAAGAGTATAATGGAGTTAATGGATGCGGTAGATTCTTACATACCGGAGCCTGTTCGAGATATAGACAAGCCGTTTTTATTACCTGTGGAGGATGTTTTTAGTATATCAGGCAGGGGGACGGTAGTGACAGGGCGAGTGGAGCGAGGAGTGATAAAGGTAGGTGAGGAGGTAGAGATAGTAGGGATAAAGCCTACGGTGAAGACGGTATGTACAGGGGTGGAGATGTTTCGGAAGATATTGGATCAGGGTCAGGCTGGGGATAATATAGGTGTATTATTACGAGGGACGAAGCGAGATGATGTGGAGCGTGGTCAGGTGATATCGAAGCCTGGTAGTATAATGCCTCATAAGAGTTTTAAGGCGGAGGTATATATATTGTCGAAGGAGGAGGGGGGTAGGCACACGCCGTTTTTCAATGGATATAGGCCTCAGTTTTATTTTCGGACGACGGATGTGACGGGGATAGTGACCTTACCCGAGGGTATAGAGATGGTAATGCCTGGAGACAATGTATCATTTACTGCGGATTTGATAACTCCTATAGCCATGGAGAAGGAGTTAAGGTTTGCGATTCGAGAAGGTGGAAAGACTGTCGGCGCTGGCGTTATAAGTGAAATTATTGAATAGAGGATCGTGTGTTGGCGATAAAGTGTTATTAAATACCGAAACGAGAAGATTTAAAAGATGAGAGAAATTGTTATCCTTGCTTGTAGTGATTGCAAAAGGAGAAACTATACAACAACTAAAAACAAGAGGACGACTCCTAATAAATTGGAGTTTAAAAAGTATTGTCGGTTTTGCCGTACGCATACCCTTCATAGGGAGACTAGATAGCGTGCATCCAGAAACGAGCAATTTTGTTCAAGGTCAAAGAAGGGGAAGGGATTAAAATCTGAGCCTGACAATGAAATTGGGCAAAAGTGTTATTGAATGGATGGACACTGGATAATACCCTGCCATTTGTTTTTTATATAAGCGCCTTTGGCTTTATTTCAGCGAGTATTGTTCTATTTTTAAGTCCTTTGCTTTATTAATAAGCTTATTTAACACGACCATTTAACGGGTGATTTTCAAGTTGAGTTATATAGGCTTTCAAGTTAGTGTTCATCCAGAAATGAGCAATTTTGTTCAAGGTCAAGGAAGGGGAAGGGATTAAAATCTGAGCCTGACGCAGAGATTGGGCAAAAGGGCCATTTCTGGATGGATACGAGTTAGGGATTGATTCCACTTTAAAAATAGATATACAGGCCAGTAGCTCTAACGGCTAGAGCACCGGACTCCAAATTCGGGGGATGGGGGTTCGAATCCCTCCTGGCCTGCCAATTTTATAAAGTATCAAGATAAAGGCTTTTTAAATGATTGATAAGTGTATTCAATTTCTTAAAGAAGTTAAGGTTGAGTTGAAAAAGGTTGTTTGGCCTACGCGAAAGGATACGATTGGATCAACTTCTGTTGTGTTGATTGTTGTAATTATCGTTGCTTTATTTTTGGGCTTGGTTGATCTTGGTTTATCGAGGCTAATCCGGATTGTACTGGGTTGATTTAGGGCATTATTACGTTGGGATAAAATGGAAAAGAAATGGTATGTGGTTCATACATATTCTGGTTATGAAAACCAGGTTAAGACTGCGCTGCAAGAGAGGATAAAGTCCAATGAAAAAGAAGCGTATTTTTCTGATATTCTTGTGCCGTCAGAAAAAGTTGTTGAGCTTGTAAAGGGCAAGAAGAAAACCTCTGACCGAAAGATTTTCCCAGGATATATAATGGTGAATATGGAGCTTAACAATGAGACCTGGCATATTGTTAGAGATACCCCTAAAGTTACAGGGTTTATTGGTGGGAAATATGATCCGGTGGCAATTTCGGATGAAGAGGTTAAGGATATAATTAATCAGATTAGTGATGGAACTCTTAAGCCAAAGCCAAAGGTATTGTATGAGAAGGGTGATAGTGTTCGAGTGATTGAGGGGCCTTTTACAAATTTTAATGGTGTTATTGCAGAGGTAAAGCCGGAAAAAGGAAAGTTAAAGGTATTGGTGAGTATTTTTGGTAGATCTACGCCGGTTGAGCTTGATTTTCTTCAAGTAAAAAAGGTTTGATTATAGGAGGGCATCTATGGCTAAGAAGGTTATTGGACTTATAAAACTTCAAGTTCCTGCAGGTAAAGCGAATCCTTCTCCCCCGGTAGGTCCGGCTTTGGGGCAACATGGGGTCAACATTATGGAGTTTTGCAAATCTTTCAATGCCAAGACTCAAAAGCAGGAGGGGATGATAATCCCGGTTGTTATTACCGTTTATGCAGACAGATCCTTTAGTTTCATTACGAAGACCCCGCCTGCGGCTGTTTTATTGAAAAAGGCTGCCGGGATTGTGAAAGGTTCTGGAGAACCCAAAAAGGTTAAGGTAGGTAAGGTTACCTATAGACAGGTAGAAGAGATTGCCAAGATGAAACAGCCTGATCTCAATGCTGTTGATTTAGATGGTGCAATCAAGACCATAGAAGGTACAGCCAGGAGTATGGGGATCGTTATAGAATGATTATTTAACAGCGGGATATATTTTAGCTTGGAGAATAAAAAGTGTCAAAAAAAGGAAAGAAGTATTTAGAAGTATTAGAAAAAATTGATAAAACGGAAAAGTATGAGTTGAAACAAGGAATTGAAATTGCAAAGGAGAATGCATTCGCTAAATTCGATGAGTCCATAGACGTCTCTATCAGGCTGGGGATTGATCCTAGAAAGGCGGATCAGATGGTGAGAGGGACGGTTGTGTTGCCCAATGGAACAGGAAAGGATGTTCGGGTTTTGGTCTTTGCAAAGGGAGAAAAAGAAAAGGAGGCAAAGGAGGCTGGTGCTGATTTTGTTGGTGCTGAAGATTTGATAGAAAAGATCGCTGGAGGGTGGACAGATTTCGACAAAGCTGTAGCTACCCCTGATGTTATGAGTTTGGTTGGGAAAATAGGAAAGATTTTAGGGCCAAGGGGGTTAATGCCAAATCCAAAGCTTGGTACGGTGACTTTCGAAGTTGGCAATGTGGTTAAGGATTTAAAAGCAGGTAAAATTGAGTATAGAGCAGATAAGACAGGTATTGTTCATGTTCCTGTAGGAAGGGCATCTTTTAGCCTGGAAAAGATATTTGAAAATATTATTGCACTTATGGATGTTATTATAAAGGCAAAACCAGCTTCAAGTAAAGGAGTATATTTACGAGGTATTGCCCTTGCTACGACTATGGGCCCTGGAATAAAGATAGATCCCCTTCATGTTAGAGGGATAATAAAGTAGGATTTGGGGGATAATTTCAATCGGTTAACTATCCATAGCCTCTGATTTTCCAGAGGTTTTTATTTTGCATTTTTTCAATCTTTAAAATTGGTATACGTCCAGAGATGATAATTTTTTTTTCAAGGTCAAGAAAGGCGAAGATTTTAACCGCCCCAGAGAAATATGGCTTCGCATTTCACAGGGCAAGCAGGAATATATTGACATATCTTGAGGATTAAAATCTGAGCCCAACAAAGAGATTGGGCAAAAAAGCCATTTCCGGATTGACACGAACTAATAAATGAATTCATTTAATCTTATATAGAAAGAGAGGGATGGATGCCTTTAAATAGGGAATTGAAAGAACAGATTGTTTCGGAGTTGCGTGGAAAATTTCAAAAAGCCCAGGTAGCAATCCTTACAGACTACTGTGGTTTGAATGTTGAAGAGATAAATAGACTGAGAAAGGAACTTCGAAGTGAGGAAGTAGAGTACCGTGTTGTCAAGAATACCATTTTAAGACTTGCTACTAAGGATACATATTTTGAGTTGCTCAATGATCATTTTAAAGGCCCTAGTGCAATTGCCATTAGTTATCATGAGCAGAAAGCCCCGGCTGAGGTGTTAACGAAGTTTATCAAGGACTGTCCGAAACTAGAGATTAAAGCGGGTGTTTTAGATGGCAAGATTATGACTCCAAAGCAAGTTAAGTTGCTTGCTGAGCTTCCAAGTAGAGATGTTCTTTTGGCCCAGATGTTATCTTCACTCGTTTCAAATCATACAGGCCTTGTGGGAGCTTTAAACGGGATTTTATTGAAGTTTATTAATATATTAGAGGCGATTAAAGAGAAAAAAAAGGAATGAAAATCTAAATAAAATTACGTAAGGGGGATTTGAAATATGGCAAAAGTAAGCAAAGAGGATGTTGTCAGCTTTATTGATAATATGACGGTATTGGAACTTTCGGAATTTGTGAAAGAGTTACAGGAGAAATATGGTGTTCAGGCTTCGGCTCCAGTTGCTGTTATGCCAAACATGCAGGCACAATCCGAAGCACCTGCAGAGGAAAAAACAGAGTTTAATGTAGTACTGACGGCAATAGGAGAAAAGAAAATTCAGGTGATTAAAGAGGTTCGAGCCCTTACTGGTTTAGGATTGAAAGAGGCCAAAGAATTGGTTGAAAGTGCGCCGAAAGCTGTTAAAGAAGCGATTCCAAAAGAAGAGGCTGAGAATGTTAAGAAAAAAATAGAAGAGGCAGGAGGCACAGCAGAGATTCAATAAGACTATCGAAATCTTGTTTAATAATAATTAATTTTATATAATTTAATAGTATAGGAATTTCCTTTTTTTGACAGGATGTACAAGATGATCAGGATATAAGAAGAGTAAAAAAATCATGTAAATCCTGTTAATCACTGTCAAAAGAGTCCGCCCAAAGGGCGCTAAGTTCATAGGTAAGAGATTGCTTATCCAATAATTTAGTATCAGCCAAAAAGGAGTGAGCATGAATCACTCATCATTATTGAACCATCGTAGAATACGAAAGGATTTTGCAAGGATTTCAAAGATAATTGATTTCCCGAACCTTATAGATGTCCAAAAGATGTCCTATGAAAGATTCTTGCAAAGAGAAGTCAACACAGAAAAACGGGATAATACCGGGCTTCAGGGTGTATTCAATAGTGTTTTCCCGATAAAAGACTTCAGCAAGACTTCGTCATTGGAATTCGTGAGTTATGACTTGGGAGAACCGAAGTATGTAGTGGATGAATGTCGTCAAAGGGGGATAACCTATGCACTTCCACTTAAAGTTACGGTAAGGCTGGTTGTCTGGAATGTGGATGACGATATTGGCACCAGAAGTATTAGAGATGTTAAGGAACAGGAAGTCTACTTTGGAGAAATCCCATTGATGACAGAAAACGGGACTTTTATCATCAATGGTACTGAGAGAGTGATTGTGAGTCAATTGCATCGATCTCCTGGAATATTTTTTGATCATGATAAAGGGAAAACCCACAGCAGTGGCAAGTTACTTTATTGTGCCAGGGTTATCCCTCAACGGGGATCATGGATAGATCTTGAACTTGATCTTAAAGACATCGTTTATGTACGTATTGATAGACGGAGAAAGTTTCTTGCAACTATTTTACTGAAGGCCCTTGGTTATTCTGATGTAGACATATTGAATCATTATTATAAGTCTGAAACGATAAAGATCGATGATAATCTGATCTGTAAAAAGGTGGATCTGGATCTTTTTGAAGGAGCTAAGGCTTCAAATAATATTACTTCTCCACAAAGTGGAGAGGTAATTATAAAAAAAGGCAGGAAGATAACCAAGACTGCTATTCGCAAGTTGATGGATGCTGGAATCGAGTATATCCCTGTTGAAGTTGAAGATCTCCTGGGTAGAATCTGTTATCAAGATATCATTGACCCTGTCTCAGGAGAAGCTATACTGAGATGTAATGAGGAACTTTCCCATGAAAAGTTTGAGGAGATTAAGTCTAGGGGGATTAGGGAATTTGACTTGCTTTATGTTGGCAGTGGAGGGGTTGATTTATCGTTGAGAAATACGCTGGTAATCGACAAGATATCTAGTACAGAAGAGGCAATTATAGAAATTTACAGAAGGTTACGTCCCAGTGATCCACCTACTATTGAGACAGCTACCAACTTTTTTAATAACCTTTTCTTTAATCCTGAGCGCTATGATCTATCCAAGGTCGGCAGATTGAAACTGAACTATAAATTGAGATTAGATGTCCCCTTAGAAGAGAGAACTCTTGTAAAAGAAGACCTTTTGGGAGCCATAGCAGTACTTATGGAATTAAAGAGCGGAAAGGGGACGATAGATGATATTGATAACCTGATGAATAGAAGAGTGAAATCAGTAGGTGAACTCCTGGAGAACCAGTACCGGATTGGTTTAGTGAGGATGCAAAGGGCTATTAAGGAGAGAATGAGCTTGCAAGAGATTGAGACGCTGATGCCCCATGACCTTATTAATGCAAAACCGGTTTTGGCTGTAATAAAAGAATTTTTTGGCAGCAGTCAACTCTCTCAGTTTATGGATCAGACGAATCCCTTATCAGAAGTTACGCATAAGCGGCGTCTCAGTGCATTGGGGCCAGGCGGCTTAACCAGAGAACGGGCGGGGTTTGAAGTCAGGGATGTACACCCCACTCATTATGGGAGGATATGTCCAATTGAAACCCCTGAAGGACCGAATATTGGCCTTATTGTCTCTTTGAGCACCTTTGCCAGGGTTAATGAATACGGTTTTATTGAAACTCCTTACAGAGAAGCATATGACGGGGCTGTGACCAAAGACATTAAGTATCTTTCTGCTATAGATGAAGGGAATCATATTATTGCCCAGGCAAATGCTCCTCTAGACGAAAATGGAAGATTCACCCGCGATTTAATTTCTGCCCGTCAGGGCGGAGAGTTCATCATGAGTCCGAATAGGGAAATTACTTTGATGGATGTTTCTCCGAATCAGCTTGTAAGTGTAGCTGCTTCGTTGATTCCCTTTTTAGAGCATGATGATGCGAATCGTGCACTTATGGGCGCCAATATGCAGCGGCAGGCGGTTCCTCTGATGCGTACGGACGCTCCACTGATTGGGACAGGGATTGAGGGCGTTGTAGCGAAAGATTCAGGTGTGACGATTATAGCTAAAAGAGACGGTGTGGTTGAGAACGTGGATTCCTCTCGTATTGTTGTTAGAGTGAAAGACGAGAAAATAGAAGGGGTGGATAGTAATATTGATATCTACAACTTAACTAAGTACCAGCGTTCAAACCAGAACACCTGTATTAATCAAAAACCACTTGTTAGGGTTGGGGACTATATAAAAAAAGAAGAAGTTATTGCCGATGGTCTGGCAACTGAGTTGGGGGAATTGGCATTAGGCCATAATGTGTTAGTAGCATTTATGCCCTGGGGTGGTTATAACTTTGAAGATTCTATTTTGATAAGTGAAAAGATTTTGAAAGACGATGATTTTACCTCGATTCATATTGAAGAGTTTGAGGTAGTTGCCAGAGATACAAAATTAGGTAAGGAAGAGATTACCAGAGATATACCCAACCTGGGTGAAGAGTCTTTGAAGGATATTGATGAAAGTGGGATTATTCGTATTGGGGCTGAGGTCAAACATGGAAATATTTTGGTTGGAAAGATTACACCAAAAGGGGAAACTCAACTTTCGCCTGAGGAGAAGTTACTTCGGGCAATCTTTGGTGAGAAGGCCAGGGATGTGCAAGAAACTTCATTACGGGTACCTCCAGGAGTAGAAGGGGTAGTTATTAACGCAAAGGTTTTTTCGAGGCGAGGAATAGAAAAAGATGAGAGAACAAAATCTATTGAGGATTATGAAACATCCAGACTGTTAACGGATAAGGATGATGAGATAAGAATCCTCAAAGACGGTGCAGTAAAAAAGATGGAGAGACTTTTGGTCGGGAGGGTATCTGCTACAAAGCTGATAGATGAAAATAAAGGTGCCGTCTTATTAAAGAATGGACAGGTAATTACAAAGGAAGATATATCTAGGATTCCTTTTGCGAAATGGAAAGAAGTAATTATTGTTGATGGTAAGGATATAGAATCTGAAATTGATAGAATTAAGAACGATCTTGGCGAACAGATTGATTTGATTGCGTTGGTCTTCGAACAGAAGATCAACAGGATGACAAAAGGGGATGAGCTTCCCCCTGGTGTTATCAAAATGGTGAAGGTTAGTATCGCTGTCAAGAGGAAACTCTCAGTTGGCGATAAGATGGCGGGCAGGCATGGAAACAAGGGGGTGCTTTCCAGAATTTTACCAGAGGAAGACATGCCTTATCTGGAGGATGGGACTCCGCTTGATATTGTACTCAACCCTTTGGGGGTTCCTTCAAGGATGAATGTAGGGCAGATTTTAGAGACCCATCTGGGGTGGTCTGCCAGAGTTTTAGGTAAACGTATACAGGAATATATTGAGAAAAACTATAGTGTTGATGTTATTAGGTCTAAAATCAAAGAGATATATTCCTCCAAAAAAATTGATCAAGTCATTGATGAAGCCGGCGATGAAGAGGTTATTGCCTTGGCAAAAAAGCTTAGAGGTGGTGTATATATGGCCTCTCCGGTCTTTGATGGCGCCTCGGAAGATGAGATCAAGAAGTATTTTGGTTTAGCGGGTTTACCTTTGAGTGGCAAGACAACCCTCTTTGATGGAAGGACGGGTGAATCCTTCGATCAGGAAGTAACAGTAGGGATAATCTATATGATGAAACTCCATCACTTGGTTGACGATAAAATTCATGCGCGTTCCATCGGGCCTTACTCACTGGTTACCCAACAACCACTTGGCGGCAAGGCCCAATTCGGAGGACAGAGATTAGGAGAGATGGAGGTGTGGGCTTTAGAGGCGTATGGTGCCTCATATTGTTTACAGGAGTTTCTTACGGTAAAATCTGATGATGTATGGGGAAGAGCCAAAACTTACGAGACTATAGTCAAAGGGGGGAATGTCTTGGACTCTGGATTGCCTGAATCGTTCAATGTTCTGGTCAAAGAGCTTCAGAGTCTGTGTTTGGATGTGACATTGGTTGAAGATCAAAAGCCATCCAAGAAAACCAATGAAAAGGAAAATGTTTGATCTTGCAATGTTCGCTTCGTTTACTTATGAATCTTGGAACAAAATAACGCAAAAATATTCGTCAAATACCATTTAAATCATTATTTGGCGAAACATTTGCTTGATTTTTTTAAAGAAAGTTTTTGGGAAACAGCCTGTTAAGACCAAAACGATGTTTAGCCCATAATAACTTTTAATGGTTATTGAGTTAATACAAAAACGGTGGTCACATTATAACGCGTGCAGCTTATCTGAGCGGTGTATAGAGCGTTAAGAAAGAACAGAAGTGTTGCTGGATGGTTATGCGTATGGACAGATACATTATTGTCCAATTACAAAGAGCAATACTGTTCTTTTTTTACGCTCATAAAAGGCGCGAGTTTTGCACGGGTTTTATAATGTGATTGACGCTTTTGTGACCGATTCTTTTGCTGAGGGAACTCAATAACCATTTAACTTTTAATAACAGGAGGGTTGGGAGTGAGAGACTCATTTGGAATCTTTGAAAAACCTAGAAATCCGTTGAGTCTTAGCGCGATGGGGATTTCATTGGCTTCTCCAGAGACCATAAAGAGTTGGTCTCATGGGGAAGTAAAGAAGCCGGAGACGATTAATTATAGAACATTTAAACCAGAGAGAGAAGGGTTGTTTTGTGCTAAGATTTTTGGTCCTACAAAGGACTACGAGTGTAATTGTGGAAAGTATAAGAGATTGAAACATCGAGGTGTTGTCTGTGAAAAATGTGGAGTTGAGGTTATTCAGTCAAAGGTTCGTCGAGAAAGGATGGGCCATATTGATCTGGCATCACCGGTTGCCCATATTTGGTTTCTAAAAAGCCTTCCAAGCAGAATTGGCGCCCTGTTAGATATGACCCTGAGAGAAGTAGAAAGGGTTCTGTATTTTGAATGTTATGTGGTTATAGATCCGGGCGATACCCCATTGAAAACAGGGGAATTGTTGACAGAAGATAAGTATCGAAGGAGCAAAGAGGTATATGGGGGTAGTTTTTCTGCAGGCATAGGTGCAGAAGCCATCAGGAAATTGTTAAAGGAAATTGATGTAAATGAACTATCTGAAAAGTTACGCTCAGAAATGAAGGATACTGCCTCAGAGGCAAAGAAAAAAAAGATTTCCAAGAGATTGAAGGCAGTAGAATCCTTTAAAAACTCTGGAAATAAGCCGGAATGGATGATATTAGAGGTAATTCCTATCATACCACCTGATTTAAGACCATTGGTTCCTTTGGATGGTGGTCGGTTTGCGACTTCAGACCTTAATGATCTTTATCGTAGAGTGATTAATAGAAACAACAGGTTAAAGAGGCTTTTGGAATTAGATGCACCTGATATTATAATTAGCAATGAAAAGAGGATGCTTCAAGAGGCTGTTGACGTCTTATTTGATAATGGAAGAAGGGGAAGGGCGATAACAGGTAGAAATAAGAGGCCGTTAAAATCTTTAAGTGACATGCTTAAAGGAAAACAGGGAAGGTTCAGGCAGAACCTTTTAGGTAAACGGGTTGATTACTCTGGCCGGTCTGTTATTGTTATTGGCCCAGAGTTGAGATTGCATCAATGTGGGCTTCCCAAAAAGATGGCATTAGAACTTTTTAAACCTTTTGTTTATAGTAAGTTAGAAGAAAATGGGTATGTAACTACCATCAAAAGTGCAAAGAAGATGGTTGAAAAAGAGACACCAGAGGTATGGGATTCTCTGGAAGAGGTGGTTAAGGAATACCCTGTTCTTATAAACCGAGCACCAACTTTGCACAGGCTGGGGATTCAGGCATTTGAACCCGTTCTCATTGAAGGAAAAGCCATTCAGTTACATCCCCTGGTATGTGCTGCCTTTAATGCGGATTTTGATGGGGATCAGATGGCTGTTCATATCCCTCTATCTGTCGAGGCACGGATTGAAGCAAGGGTTTTAATGCTTTCTACCAATAATATTCTGTCTCCTGCCAATGGAAAGCCAATCATTGTTCCAACACAGGATATTGTTTTGGGCGTATATTATATGACAAGAGAGAAAGAATTTGTTAAGGGCTCTGGCAAGGTTTTCGCTAACCCGGAAGAGGTAAGGATTGCCTATGATTCTTCGGAAGTAGATCTCCAAGCAAAAGTCATGGTAAGAATGGAGGGGGAATTAATTGAAACTACAGTAGGTAGAGTTATCCTGAAGGAGATAGTCCCCGATGAGATACCTTTTCATTTTATTAACAAGGTAATGAATAAAAAAGAACTTACCAATCTGTTTGACCAGTGCTATCGAAACTGTGGCAGCAAGAAAACGGTGATTTTATCCGATAGATTGAAGAATTTGGGTTATGAATATGCTACAAAAGCGGGAATCTCTATTTCGATCAGTGATATGCTTATCCCCTCCAATAAAGCAGAGTCTTTGGAGAAATCCGATAATGAAGTGCGTGAGATAGAGATCCAATATGCCGAAGGTCTCATAACGGATGGCGAGAGGTATAATAAGGTAATTGATATATGGGCTCAGGCTACAGAGAAGATTGCGGAGGAGATGTTACGTGAGCTCGGTACAGAGTTGATAGAAGGGTTAGATGGTGAGAAAAAGAGCGTTACAAGTTTTAACCCTATATTCATGATGGCGGATTCTGGTTCCAGAGGAAGTGCTCAGCAAATACGTCAGCTGGCTGGTATGAGAGGGTTGATGGCAAAGCCGTCAGGAGAGATCATCGAAACCCCCATTACAGCAAACTTTAGAGAGGGCCTCACTGTTCTCCAGTACTTTATCTCCACTCACGGAGCTCGCAAAGGATTGGCAGATACTGCTTTAAAAACTGCAAACTCAGGTTATCTTACTCGCAGGTTGGTTGATGTTGCGCAGGATGCGATTATAAGTGAAAATGATTGTGGAACCCTCGATGGGATATATGTTTCCTCATTGGTAGAAGGTGGGGAGATTATTGAACGAATGGGAGATCGAATATTAGGGCGGGTTGCTTTAGAAGACATAAAGGATCCCTTTACCGAGGAAGTACTGGTAAAGGCTAACCAGGAGATTGATGAAAATCTCGTTAAGAAGGTTGAAGAAACCGGGATTGAAAAAGTAAAGATTCGTTCGGTATTAACATGCCGTTCAAAGAAGGGAATCTGTGTGGAGTGTTATGGCAGGGATCTGGCCCGTGGCAAGAGAGTGAATATGGGTGAAGCAGTAGGCGTTATAGCTGCCCAATCCATAGGAGAACCTGGAACACAGTTGACGATGAGGACTTTCCATATTGGAGGAACAGCCAGTAAAAGTGTGGAACAGAGTACACTTGAGGCCAGGAAAGAGGGGAAAGCTAAGTTTTTAGGTTTGAATACCGTCAGAAATAAAGAGGGCAGCCTGGTGATAATGAATCGTAATGGTATGATTGCATTACTTGATAGTAATGGACGAGAAAGGGAAAGGTATCCTCTCATTTATGGAGCTAAGTTGAGGGTTGAAGAAGAAGAGGTTGTAAAGCCGGGACAGCTTCTTGCAGAGTGGGACCCCTATACAACTCCTATTCTGACTGAAGTTTCCGGTAAGGTTAAGTATGGTGATATTATTGAGGGTGTGACCATGCAAGAACAGGTAGACGAGGTGACTGGACTTTCTAGAAAGGTAATTATTGAATCGAAAGATCCTGATGCCCGTCCAAGGGTTTCCATGAAGGATGAAAGCGGGCGCACTGCGAAGTTGCCAGGCTCAGAAACCGCTGCCAGGTATCTTCTTCCAATCAAAGCAAATATGATGGTAAATGAAGGAGATATGGTATATGCTGGAGACGCCATTGTTAAGATACCTCGAGAGACGACCAAAACAAAGGATATAACAGGGGGATTGCCTAGAGTTGCCGAGTTGTTTGAAGCAAGAAAACCCAAGGAAAACGCGGTAATAAGCGAAATCGATGGTATTATTTCCTTTGGTAAGGATGTAAAAGGTAAAAGAAAGGTTATCATAACCCCTGAAGTTGGTAATCTTAAAGAATATCTGATTCATAAAGGAAAACATATAAGTGCTCACGAAGGAGATAGAATAAGCGCAGGAGAACCAATTATGGATGGTCCTGCAAATCCTCATGATATCCTGCGCATCCTTGGAGAGAAAGCGCTGGCAAGATATCTGGTTGACGAAGTCCAGGAGGTTTATCGCCTCCAGGGTGTAAAAATCAATGATAAACATATAGAGGTAGTTGTTAGGCAGATGCTCCGTAGAGTAAAGATAAAAGAAGTTGGTGATACGAATTTTCTGATTGGAGATCAGATAGAGAGGCGTATATTTGAAGAAGAGAACGAAAAAATAAGAGCAGAAGGTGGTAGTCCCGCGATTGCGGAACCTCTGCTTCTTGGAATCACCAAGGCTTCGTTAAGCACTGACAGTTTTATTTCAGCAGCTTCTTTTCAAGAGACTACCAGAGTATTGACTCAGGCCAGTATAGAAGGGAAATATGATTATTTGACAGGGTTAAAAGAGAATGTGATTGTAGGCAGGTTGATTCCGGCTGGTACGGGGTTCCCGGGGTATAGGAACTATGAGATAGAGGTTGAGGGTGAAAAAGAAGCAGATTCTGAGCAAGAAGAAAAAGTTGAAGCCAGTCAATAAAAAGCTTGACAATCAATGCGATTATTGAGATTATTAACAACTTCGCAATTTGCTTTTATCAAATAAAAGGAGGGGATGTGCCAACTATAAATCAACTGGTAAGAAAGGGGCGTAAGAAAAGTAAGAAAAAGACGAATGCCCCCGCTTTACAGAGATCGCCTCAGAAAAGGGGTGTCTGTATTCGAGTTTATACTTCAACGCCTAAAAAACCAAATTCAGCGCTAAGGAAAGTAGCGAGAGTCAGGTTGACCAATGGTATTGAAGTAACAACCTATATACCTGGAGTTGGGCATAATCTACAGGAACACTCTGTAGTTTTAATTAGAGGTGGCAGGGTAAAAGATCTGCCTGGGGTTAGATATCACGTTGTCAGAGGAACACTCGATTCTGGAGGTGTTGAACAAAGAAGGCAGGGTCGATCTAAATACGGAGCAAAAAAACCGAAGTGAGTTATTATTTATTAAAGCCAGTGGAGGGAGAAAGTGCCTAGAAGAAGGGAAGTTCCGAAAAGAGATATTTTGCCGGACCCTAAGTACAACGATATACTGGTGGCAAAGTTTATCAATGTAACCATGTATAAAGGAAAAAAGAGTTTATCCGAATCTATTATTTATGGTTCCTTTGATCTCATAAAGGAGAGGACAAAGTCTGATCCTACAAAGGTTTTTCAAAAAGCTTTAGACAATGTTAAACCGGTTATAGAGGTGAAATCACGTCGGGTTGGCGGTTCAACATACCAGGTACCTGTGGAGGTGAGTTCTGGACGGAGGGTTGCTTTAGCAATACGATGGTTAATAAATTATGCAAGAAAAAGACAGGAAAAAACAATGGTAGAAAGATTGGCATCTGAACTAATGGATGCTGCCAACGGCCGTGGTGCAGCTTTTAAAAAGAAGGAAGATGTCCATAAGATGGCTGAAGCCAATAAGGCTTTTGCCCATTACCGCTGGTAAAAAGAATCTAGACATAAATCTTATTAAATAATATAGAGCTTAAGCTTCAAAAGATCGGTATAATTGAGAAGTCTTTCGTCATGCGAGATTTTTCATAAAAAGGGGTGCTGAGTGTTTTGGGTTTATTCATACTGTAGTTTAAGTCTTTTTTTATATATAAGAGGATGGCTGAAAGTTGGTAAGATTGGTTTCATTGCAAAATACAAGAAATATTGGGATCATGGCGCACATAGATGCAGGAAAGACGACAACTACAGAGAGAATCCTTTACTATACAGGTATATCTTATAAAATGGGTGAAGTCCATGAAGGATCAACCGTTATGGACTGGATGGAACAGGAACAAGAGAGGGGTATTACGATAACATCTGCTGCAACTACTTGTTTTTGGAAAGATAATAGAATTAATATAATTGATACCCCTGGCCATGTCGATTTTACTGTTGAAGTTGAGAGGTCTTTACGTATCTTAGATGGAGTTGTGGTCGTCTTATGTTCAGTGGGAGGGATTGAACCACAAACTGAAACTGTTTGGAGACAGGCAGATAAATATAATATTCCAAGGATTGCCTTTATAAATAAGATGGATAGAAGAGGAGCAGATTTTTACAACGCAATCGAGATGATGGTAGATAAATTACAGGTCAATCCGATCGTACTCCAGTTACCTGTTGGAAGTGAAGAGGATTTCAATGGAATGATTGATTTGGTTAAAATGAAGGCGATAATGTATAATGAAGGGACTTCAGGGATGGAGTACAAAGAAGAGTCATTATCCTCAGATTTGAATGCGCATGTACTGGAATATAGAGAGAAGCTTATCGAATTTGTTGCTGAACAAGATGAAGTATTGACAGAAAGGTATTTAGAGGGCGGGGTTATTACAGACGAGGAGATTAAGAAAGCAATAAGAGATGCGACGTTAGCAAATAAGATCATTCCGGTTTTTTGTGGGTCAGCATTTAAAAATAAAGGCGTACAGCCTTTATTGGATGGTATTATTGATTATCTTCCCTCCCCAGTAGATGTTCCCCCTGTCAAAGGATATAAAAAGGATGGAGCATGGGTTACAAGAGAGGCAGACGATAAATCACCCTTTTCAGCCTTGATCTTTAAGGTTATGACAGAT
Organism: Deltaproteobacteria bacterium; assembly: GCA_030623035.1. GTDB lineage: Bacteria > Desulfobacterota > UBA8473 > UBA8473 > UBA8473 > JAUXFK01. The sequence goes on from JAUXFK010000028.1 coordinate 16,165, forward strand.
CCGTTTGTTGGGCAGCAGTATTTTTTAAGGGTTTATTCAGGTTTTATAAAGAGTGGTTCTTATATATATAATAGCTCAAAGGAAAAGAGAGAGAGGATTGGACGGCTCTTAAATGTTCATGCAAACAAAAGGGAAGAAATTAAAGAGGTATATGCAGGAGATATTGCTGTTGCCATTGGATTAAAGAATACAGGTACTGGAGATACTCTTTGTGACGAAGATAATCTGGTAGTGTTGGAATCTATTGAATTTCCTGAGCCGGTGATCTCTGTTGCAATAGAACCAAAGACTCAAGCGGATCAAGAGAAGATGGCCGAGTCCCTTAAAAAATTAACGATAGAAGACCCGTCTTTCAAAGTACGAACAGACGAAGAGACAAACCAGACGATTATTTCAGGGATGGGGGAGTTGCACCTTGAGGTAATTGTAGACAGATTGCTCAGAGAATTTAAAGTTGCTGCGAATGTGGGTAGACCGCAGGTTGCATTTAAGGAGACAATCACCAAACCTGTTCGATCAGAGGGTAAATTTATCCGTCAATCAGGAGGCCGGGGTCAGTACGGGCATGTTTGCCTTGAACTAGAGCCTCAAGAACGGGGGGCAGGGTTCAAGTTTATAAATAAAATTGTAGGAGGAAGGATTCCAAAAGAGTATTTTACTGCCATAGAAAAGGGTGTTATCGAGGCCATAGAAAGGGGAATTTTAGCTGGATATCCTGTGGTAGATGTGAAGGTTACACTATATGATGGTTCATACCATGAGGTTGATTCGTCAGAATTGGCATTTAAGATTGCTGGATCTTTAGGATTTAAGGAAGGAGCAAAAAATGCCCGGTCGATTTTGTTGGAGCCTATTATGGCTGTTGAAGTGGTGGTTCCCGACGAATTTGTTGGTGATGTCATAGGCAGGTTAACATCCAAAAGAGGTAAAATCTTGAGTATGAGTGATCGGACAGGAGGGAAAGTTGTTGAAGGCAGTGTACCTTTGGCTGAGATGTTTGGTTATTCTACTGAATTACGATCAGCTACACAAGGCAGAGCGACTTATACGATGCAGTTTTTACATTATGAACCGGTTCCCATATCTATTGCTGAAAGCATCTTAGGATCGGTATAATACAGTAAATTCCTTAGAAGGAGGATTAAGGGATGTCAAAGAAGAAGTTTGAGAGGACGAAGCCGCATGTTAATATAGGGACGATAGGCCATGTGGATCATGGGAAGACGACGTTAACTGCGGCGATCACGAGG
>JAUXFK010000085.1 GCA_030623035.1 Deltaproteobacteria bacterium
AAATGCCTAAACTACCGGTCACCTCATGAAGTGTTCTGGAAAACATCAAGTGGTGCACTTGTAACTTGAATTCACCATGCCACCCGCTTTTGGAAATAGTTTTGCCCCGGTTAACACAGGCAGAATTATATACAGGTGTAATTCTTAACCGACAAGGCTCTTCTTTTAGTATCCTTATTTCGGTCATCTGTCTTTTGAAAATGGAGTAAAGTGGCTGTCTATATAGGGAATGAAAATCCATTACCAAACCTTAGCCGGTATTGACAAAGACTTTCCCTTTTTTATAGAACCCTTTACAATATTCTATGCCCTAATACTTGCAAAAACCCCTTTTTGTAGTATCTCTTCAGCACCGTGAATGATGCTGTCAATAAGTTCCTTAGCTGTTAATACCTTATCCAATCCACTAACAGCCAGAGACCCGGGTGCGAGCATAAGAACTTCTTCATTAATCTCTTCCGGTAGTTCATGATAATCAGGATCTTCCTTTAATAAAACCCTTTCAAGCTTCATCAACCACTCACTATGGGGAATCTTCCCTTTTAGTTTCATTACCTTTTCTAAATCCTTAGGATCAGGTGGAGACAAAACCTTTTTCATGATTTTAGGATCACTCGGAGCGACATCTGCGAGATACTGCTTATGCCGATCGGGGATCGGGCATTCTTTTGTGCACATAAACGCGGTTCCTAAATAAGCTGCCTCAGCCCCCATTGCCAAAGATGCCAGAAATCCACGAGCATCGCTTATTCCACCCGCAGCAATCAGGGGTGTTTTTATCTGTTTAGCAGCCCATGTTATGCTTGTCAAAGTGGGAAGTTGATCTACACTCTTGAACCCAATACCCTCCATGCCTACAATGACAATTGCGTCAGCCCCCTGTCTTTCTGCCACAATCGCATGCTTAACTGTAGCTACCTTGTGTATCCATTTTACTCCGGCTTCTTTTAATCGTTTTCCATGGTCAGTCGCTTGAAATGCTGATGTCTCGACAACAGGGATACCCTCTTCAATTGCGACCTCTCTCATCTCGTCGATGTGCGGACACATGCCCACAGTAAGATTGACGCAAATGGGTTTATCGGTGAAGGATCTGGCCTTTTTTATGTCATCTCTGAGTCCTTCCGGTGTCTTTAAGGCACTCGCTGTAATCATCCCCAACCCTCCGGCTTCAGAGACAGGTGCTGCTATCGCTGAAGTACCAAATCCACCGTATGATCCTTGAATGATCGGATACTTTATGCCAAGCATCTCTGTTATCTTTGTCTTCCATTCCATGATTTCACCTTCCTAACATATGATTATTGTTATTTAGTGTCCATCCATAAATGGCCCTTTTGCCCAATCTCTGTGTCAGGCTCAGACCTTGACCTTGAACAAAATTTCTCATTTCTGGACGGACACTATTTAAAAATACGTGTACTAAGTCACTATGATTTCCCTTTCAAACAGGGTAAGTTGTCTGGAATCGAGATCGACTGGAAGCTCTACAGGATAATCTCTGGTAAAACAGGCATCGCAAAAATCATTTCCATTATTGTTGACGGATGCCCGCAGTCCTTCGATACTCAGGTATTTTAAGGAATCAGCGGCTAAATATTTTTTTATTTTAGAAACGCTATTAGAAGAAGCAATAAGCTCGGTATTGGTAGGAGTGTCTATCCCGTAATAACAAGAACAAACAATAGGTGGAGAACTTATTCGAACATGGATTTCTTTGGCTCCTGCATTTCGGATCATCTCTATAATCTTTTGAGAAGTAGTTCCCCTGACTATAGAATCATCAACAACTATCACCCTTTTTCCATTTAGATAGTCTTTAACAGTATTCAGCTTAAGCTTTACGCCAAAATGCCGAATGGTCTGCCTGGGTTCAATAAAAGTCCTTCCTATATAGTGGTTTCTGATTAATCCTGTCTCAAAAGGCATACCTGATTCCTCAGCAAAACCAATAGCAGCGGGAATCCCTGAATCAGGTACGGGTATTACAATATCTGCTTCTACCGGACTCTCCTTTGCGAGTTGCCTTCCCATCTCCTTTCTTGTTGTATATACGTTTCTTCCAAAGGTATTGCTGTCCGGACGTGAGAAGTAAATCAGCTCAAATATGCAAAATTTATTTACAGAACGGAAAGGCTTGTATGAGGTAAGACCGTTCTTGTCTATAAGCACAACTTCTCCGGGTTGTACATCCCGGATATACTCTGCCTCTATTAAATCTAAGGCACAGGTTTCTGAAGATACGACGTATGAATCCTTCAGCATTCCCAAAACCAGAGGTCGAAAGCCATGGGGGTCTCGAACGGCAACCATCTCATTTTCTGTAAGGAACAGCATTGAATAGGCTCCTTTAATGTTAAGGAGGGCATCTATAATACGATTAACCAGCGAGACCTGCTGAGATGATGCAATGAGATGGACAACGATCTCTGTGTCCATTGTAGATTGAAAGATCGAACCACAATTCTCAAGCTCTTCCCGTATTATTCTTGCATTTACCAGATTTCCGTTGTGAGCAACTGCAATGCCGCCATTCGCATAACTCACGACAAAAGGCTGTGCATTTTTCAATAGACTGGAACCGGTTGTTGAATAACGCACATGCCCTATTGCCCTATTGCCAGTCAATTTAGCTAAAATGTCTTCATTGAATATATCTGCGACCAGCCCCATCTGACGATGGGAACGCAGCACTTCCCCGTCGGATGATACAATCCCCGCACTCTCTTGCCCGCGGTGTTGTAATGCATGCAATCCCAAATATGTCAGGTTGGCTGCTTCAGGATGTCCGAACACACCGAAAACGCCACATTCTTCCCTTAGCTTATCCGTCATTATGATCTTTCCGATCCCTTATTCAAAGCCTTTCTTCTAAAGCACCTCTCCATTCTTGCTTAAGGCTTTCGATATCACAATCTATTAGTCCTTCAATTACCAATCTGTCTGTGCCGACTTCTCCAATAACAGAAAATGGAGAATTGTTTTTCTTTGCAATCTTTTTTAGATCATCCAATTTATCTTTGTCCAATGAGACGATAATCCTCGATTGTGACTCTCCAAAAAGGAGGCAGTCCCCTCTAATCTTCTCCTCTTTAATACTTATCTTGACGCCACGATTAAACTTCGGCCCTGAAAAACAAGATTCAGCCAGAGCAACTGCGATACCCCCTTCTGAACAATCATGGGCAGACTTTATTAAACCATTTTGAATAGCCTCGAGGCAGGTGTCCTGTACAGCAATCTCCATATCCATATTAATGTCCGGAGGGATTCCCTCCTCGATACCATGGATCGTTGCCAGGTATTCACTACCTCCCAGTTCTTCGTAGCTCTTTCCAAGTAATACCACCAAGTCCCCATTGTCTTTAAACCACTGTGTTTGACGAAGATTAATATCATAGACAATCCCAGCCATAGCTATAGTAGGCGTGGGATAAATAGCTTCTCCCTGGGTCTCATTGTAAAAACTGACGTTCCCACCTATTACCGGGGTATTCAGCTTTTTACATGCTTCACTGATCCCGCTGACAGCCTGATCAAACTGCCACATTATCTCTGGTTTTTCCGGGTTGCCAAAGTTCAAGCAATCTGTTATAGCAAGTGGTTTTGCACCTGAGCAGACAAGATTCCTGGAAGCCTCGACAACAGAAGCCATCCCCCCTTTATAAGGGTCAAGATAACAGTATCTGCTATTAGAATCAACAGTTAATGCAATCCCTTTATTCGTCCCTTTTACCCTTATTATTGCGGCATCAGAACCAGGCAGCAAAACAGTATTGGTCCGCACCATATGGTCATACTGTCTGTAGATCCAGTGTTTGCTGGCAATATTAGGGGACTTCAATAATTTGATTAATATATCATTGAAATCTACCGGTTCAGGGATATTGTGAATGGAAAAATTCTGTGTCTTTAAAAGGTATTGGGGTCTCTCTTTGGGACGGGTATAAATAGGAGCTTCTTCAGTCAGGGCTTCGGCCGGTATATCGACTACGATCTTACCAGCTTCTCTCACCCGGATCATCTTATCATCCGTTACCCTGCCTATAACCGATACATCTAAATCCCACTTTTTAAATATTTCCTCTACCTTTTTTTCAAAGCCTTCTTTAGCAACAATCAGCATCCTTTCTTGAGACTCTGACAGCATCAATTCATAGGGTGTCATCCCCTCTTCTCGTCTTGGTACTTTAGAGAGGTCTATCTCTATCCCTGTTCCTGACCTGCTTGCCATCTCACTGGATGAACACGTCAACCCTGCTGCACCCATATCCTGTATCCCAACGATATAATCTTCTTTCATTAATTCCAGGCAAGCCTCCAATAAAAGCTTTTCTGTAAAAGGATCGCCAACCTGAACCGTTGGACGCCTCTCTTGGGAGCTTTCATCGAACTGCTCAGAAGCCATTGTTGCTCCGTGTATGCCGTCTCTTCCTGTTTTAGAACCAACGTATATAACAGGATTTCCGGGCCCGTATGCAACCCCTTTGAAGATCCTGTTCTTCTTCACTACTCCCAGGGTAAAGACGTTTACCAGGATATTACCATTGTAACTCTTGTTGAAATAAGCCTCACCTCCAATTGTAGGTACACCAATACAATTACCATAGCCTGCTATACCTGCTACTACTCCATTCAGTAAATACCTGGTCCTGGGGTGATCGAAGGATCCAAAGCGAAGCGAATTGAGAGAGGCTAAAGGCCTGGCTCCCATGGTAAAGATGTCCCGTAGAATCCCTCCTACACCCGTAGCTGCTCCCTGGTAAGGTTCAATATATGAAGGATGGTTATGGCTTTCCATCTTAAAGACTATTGCCAATCCATCACCGATGTCTACTATACCTGCATTTTCCCCTGGACCTTGAATGATATGCTTTCCTTTGGTGGGTAATTTTTTCAGATATATCTTAGAACTCTTATAACTGCAATGCTCACTCCACATTACAGAAAATATACCTAATTCTGTATAGTTAGGCTCTCTTCCTAGAATTTGCTTTATGTTATTATACTCGTCCTCGGTCAATCCATGGGATTCAATCATCTCTTGAGTAATCAAAGGTTCTTTAATCATTTTACCTCGAAATTTATCAATATATTTAGTAACTACTCAGGTTCAAAGTTCCGGGGTTCACGGTTCAAGGTTAAACTGATAAAACAAGGGTTCGATTCCGAGACGAATGCGGAGTTCTTCCGGTTCTTGCGATACGCCAGGCAGTTTTACACGAAAGTCCGGAGTAAACCCTATGTTACCCTGGATGTACCCAACCGTGAACTGTGAACCTGACAACCTGAGTAGTTACTATCTAAGTATACTCTTTATAATGGAGTCAAATATAAGCCTTCCATCTTCATTACCCAGTATGCTCTCACAGCATCTTTCAGGATGGGGCATCATCCCCAGGACATTTCTTTCTATGTTGCATATTGCAGAGATATTCCATAGTGCACCATTCGGATTTGCATCATCTGTAATATCACCGTCTTCGGAACAATACCTGAATATGATTTGACGGTTATCCTCCAATCCCTGCAATGTCGCCTCATCAGCAAAATAGTTTCCGTCAAAATGGGCAATAGGCATCTTATAGACACCCCCTACTCTCCCCTGGTTGGTAAAAGGGGTTTCATCGCTTTCCAGTTTGAGATATACATCGCTACATATAAATTTCAAAGAGCTGTTTGTCATCATTGCCCCTGGTAATAAATCTGTTTCCAACAGCACCTGGAAGCCATTACAAATCCCCAGGACCAACCCTCCGCTCTTTGCAAACCTTTTCACTTCCTTCATTATCGGAGAAAATTTTACAATTGCCCCTGGGCGCAGATAGTCACCATAAGAGAAACCACCGGGAAGCACCAGGCAATCATATTTCGCTAATCTCTCTTCTTTATGCCAGACAAATTCAACATCCTGTTTAAAGACATGCTTGATCACATGGTAACAGTCATGATCACAATTTGCCCCGGGAAAAACGATTACGCCAAACTTCATAGATGCCTCATTAATATGCCATTACATATCCTCGGAAGTTATCTCAAATCGATAGTCCTCTATTACCGGGTTTGCCAAAAGCTTTTCACACATCTCCTTAATCCTGGCCTCAGCTTTGTCTCCATGCACATCGTCCAATCGAACTTCCATATATTTCCCAAGCCTTATATCTTTTACTTCGTTATAGCCCAGAGACTCTAAGGAATATTGTACTGCCTTGCCCTGTGGATCGAGAACTCCTTTCTTAAGTGTTACATATATCTTTGCCAGCAAACCTCTTTCTCCTCTTTTTTGTATTACCCAAAGACTCTCTCAAAGATTTCATCGATTCGTCTCAGGTATTGATTCATGTCAAAACAATCTTTAATTTCATCTTCAGTCAATATCTTCATTATACTTTCATCCTTAGATACTAAATCTCTGAAATCAGCACCCTCCTCCCAAACCTTCATGGCATTTCTCTGGACCATCCTATATGCCTGTTCACGGCTTATACCTTTTCGTGCCAGTCTTATAAGAAGACCTTGAGAATATATCAAACCGCGGGTCAGCTTAAGATTCTTCAACATGTTTTCCGGATATACAAGTAATTTATCTATTATCCCTGTCAATCTATTCAACATGAAATCTACGATGATCGTACTGTCCGGCACGATAATCCTTTCCACAGATGAATGGCTGATATCCCTTTCATGCCAGAGGGGAATATTCTCTAAAGCAGCCAGTGAGTTTGCCCTTATTACTCTTGCCAGGCCTGAGAGGTTTTCAGAAAGGACAGGGTTTCGTTTGTGGGGCATTGCAGAGGAGCCCTTTTGTCCTCCAGAGAAGAACTCTTCTGCCTCGTAGACTTCGGTACGCTGTAAATGTCTGATTTCAGTAGCAATTTTATCTATTGAACCGGCTATTATTGCCAGTGTGGTTAGATATTCGGCATGTCTGTCTCTCTGGATAACCTGGGTTGAAATTGGGGCGGGTGAGAGCTGACACTTTTTGCAGACGTACTCTTCTACATAAGGAGGGATGAAGGGAAAAGTCCCCACAGCTCCGGATATCTTTCCATAGCTTATCGTGTCTTTGGCCTTTTCCATCCGGCTGAGATTTCTTGTCATCTCATCGTAGTATAGGGCCATCTTCATACCGAAAGTAACTGGTTCAGCATGTATACCATGGGTCCTTCCAACCATTACGGTCTCTTTATACTGGTATGCCTTTTTCTTCAATATCGAAAGGAGGCGTTTAATATCCTCTATTATAATATCCGACGCCTCTCTCATCAGAACAGCCAGTGAAGTATCAAGGATATCTGAAGAGGTCAAGCCCATGTGGATATATCTCGAATCCTCTCCAACATATTCACCCACGCAGGTAAGGAAGGCAATTACATCATGTTTTGTGACCTTTTCTATTTCATCGATCCTCTTTATGTCAAATCCGGCTTTCTCCTTGATGTTCTTTAATGCATTTTCCGGGATTTCTCCGAGCTTTGCAAGAGCCTCACACGCTAGTATTTCGATCTTTAACCACTTATTGAACCTATTTTCAGGCTCCCAAATCATGACCATCTCTTCTCTAGCATACCGGGGAATCATATCTCACCTATTCTTTAGTTTTTTTTAAAAATATCCGGCCATATTCAAAGCGGATCAAAGATAAAAAATTCGTAATTGTTTAGCCGGATAATGATTTGGATGGACACTAGCGTCGTGTCATGCGTGAAATATCGTATCAGGCGCTCGTCATTCACACGAAGCTTGTCCTCGACTCCGATCGGGGAGTGGGAATCCACAGTATTCCTGGCTACTTTGGCGCTTCTGGATTCCCGCTTCCGCGGGAATGACGGTCATAATTGCAACATTACATCACGACACTAGCGTAGCGAATGTAGAATCTTCAAAATGACTCAAATCGTAAGTAAAAGATTATTCAAATCATATAATCTTGAAAGCTTCTTAAAATGGCTAAACAGTTACAAAAATTCTAAAAGCAAAAAAGTAAAATTAGCAACTTTTTGTTGAAAAGTCAACCGAAAAGCTTTTTCTGGTATATTGCGAGGTTATATCAAAGAAAATTTGATTACCGTTGAAGCTTGGCTAGTGCTTTCTGTTTCATAAGGCTAAAATAATACGTTGCTTCTATGGGTCAATTAAATGGGGTGAGCTTGTTTTTTTTAGGACTTTGCCAGAAGAAAACCAGTGGAATGTTTTGAAAATAACATTAGAATCATGTCATTTCGAGCAAAGCGAGAAATCCTTCTCTATCACCGAGCAGAAAAGATTTCTCCCACCGGTCGAAATGACATATAAATAGAAAAAGACCACTAGAAGAGGTGGTTTAACTAAAAGTATCCTTTTACCTTTAAAAACAACTCGTCCAGATCATCCACTTTTCCGAATGTAGTCGTATCTTTCCCATCAATAATGTATGCGCCGAGGGTAACTTCAACATTATCATAGGGATAGTAGTTTAACTCAGGAGAATAGATAAGGGCATAGTTGTCTTCTATGTTATCAAAATCCTTTATCTCAACTCCCCCCTGTATGGGGATAATCTTAATCTTGTCGTTAAACGATTTGTGTTCGATACCAAACATCAAATAATCTTCCAGGTTATCCCTGCCCCTCTCATGAACAAAACCGTGCAAGTACTGGCCATTGATATAGATACCATTCCTAAATGTATAGTCAGCGCCAATCACATATTTAGTGTACGGTTTTTCATCATCTGAGACGATAGACTCCTGATTTGGCATACCCAAATTAGATAGATCGATAACCCCTGTTATATCTTCGCTGAAGAACACTGCACATTCTGCCCAAATACCGATATCAGATATTGAACCTGCTATATCAATACCAGCAATATGTAACCTCGGAAATATCAGTTCACTGTTGATATCTACCTCATCTTGAGCAGCAGCAGCCAGGGTAACCTTATTTATAACAGGGATATCATCTCTCCCATAGACGTAACTTATGGACAAGTCTAAGTCCATAAGAATTGTTGTCGCTACTTTAAAACCCAGCTTAGAGCTCTCTTTGAAGCTATTCTCTGGTAGAAGAATGGTATCACTCACTGTTCCCAACGTCATACCAGGGGGAAGTTCCATTGAAGGCGATAAAACAGTTGCCCAGTCGCCTGATGGCATGACAGCAGGCGTAAAAACAGGGACATATACACCTGTCAAGGTAAAATCACCAATATAGCATGTTATTTTTAGGGCATCAGAACCTAGATGTCTTCCGAAATCCCATATGTCTTCAAGGTCATCCGGATTGATATTATCCGTTGGGTTTAATTTATCTCCTGTCCCCCAGGCTATACGCTGCCTTCCAATACGGAGATCCGTGTTATCAAAGAGAAATCCGTAAACATCCACATAGGCTTCTCGTATATCGAGATTCCAGGGTGAAACCTTATCCTTGTTTGAAAGATCCGAGCTTTCCTCTGTCTCAGAGAATCCGGTTGATCTAAGCCAGAGTTCTCCATAAACATGCGTTTCCTCCCCAGGGCGTGCATCTAATTTCACTCCGAGCCTATGCTCATGAAAAGAAAGTTTATTGTCTCCCTTTAGACGCATACGATTGTCAGTCTTCAAGTAACCGCTCCATTTTATAAGCTCCGCATCTTCTTCTTCCAGAGGGCTGTATTCGATATGGAGGGCCTCTGACATCTCTTCTATCTTTTCCTCCTGAGCAAACTCCAATGCCTTTCTTGTCTCAGATTCTGCCCTGTCGCTTTGTATGTAGTCCTCGATTTTTTCTATCCTCTCATTCAATTGCCTTATAGCGATTTCTTTGTCGTCAAAGAAATCTGTTGTTTCCTCGGCTTCGGTTCTTTCTACCCTCTTCTCTTGTGTGGGTAATATCTTCTCCCCTGCATCCTCTTTCTCAACCGGCCTTTCAATATATATCTCGATTCGACGGTTATATCGCCTATTCTCCTGCGAATCATTTGGGGCTATTGGCTTTGTGAAACCGTTAGCAACGGCTGCAAGTCTACTTTGCTCTATGCCTGCCTTCAGCATATAATTCATAACAGCCTTAGCACGATGTTCCGAAAGCTTTTTGTTGCACAACTCTGACGATGTATGGGGCCTGTCTGCATACCCCTCGATTCTTGCTTTTGCCTGTGGATTATCTTTTAACAATCTCACAATCCTGTCCAATTCATCGTAGAACTGACTATGGATAACTGCTTCATCTGGATCAAACTCAATATGAAGCGAAAGGCGCTCTATCTCATCCGCAGCATTTGCAAAACCCAAAGACATTGGGACAGTCAAAAAGATCGATAAAAAAAAGATGAACATCTCTTTCATGGCCGCCTTCTCATTTGTTGTATTAAGCAAACAAGGGATACCCGCGAAAAGGAATATGGGAGAAACCACTCCTTATCTACCTATCGGCTCAGGTATCGTTTTGAAAATTTCTCGTTGGATAAACCTGTGTCGAACTTTGCATATAGCAAGACTACCCTTGTTTTATGTCTTGCCTTCAAATTCTCCATTATGGCCTCTCCGGCTACCCAGTATTTCCCTATTTTCTTGATACTCTTCGCAGTTGCCACCTTGAAGAGCCTTCCTCCTTTATTGTAAAGTTCAACCTTAGTTGGAAAAAAATTGTCCTTTCGTATTTGAAAAATCATTTTTGAATAATTGGTCCTTGTTCCACTCTTCGGTTCTATTTGTAGAGAGTAATGATCCTCTTCTGTTTTAAGCAACTCA
>JAUXFK010000145.1 GCA_030623035.1 Deltaproteobacteria bacterium
ACTGGGATTGTAAATATCCCTGGACCGGTCATTTATATTCCATGGATTGGGAGATTCGAATTTGGATATAACCTCCTTCCCTATTATTATCTAATCTTTGTAATCATGTTTATATCAGTAGGGATTATGTATCTCATGGAAAGATCACACATAGGCAGAGTCTTTTATGCCTTACGTCAAAATGACCTGCTGGCGGAACACGTGGGGATTAATATAACCTACTACAGGGTCCTTGCATTTGTTACAGCTTCCTTTTTCGCCGGATTTGTAGGAAGCTTTATGGCCCATTATCATCACTATACATGCCCGGATGACTTCCATGTAATGGAATCATTATTTATCCAGATCTATACCTTTATTGGTGGTATCGGCGGTATATCCGGGGCTATTGTTGGCCCACTGGCAATTATGTCTATATCTGAGGTCTTCCGGGTTGCCAAAGAGGCTCAACCTCTGCTCTATGCCGGAATCATGCTATTGGTCATAATGTGGCTCCCTGGAGGTCTGATTTCTATACCATCTCGCCTGAAAAAATGGAGGCGCAAAGGAGGTAGTGAATCCTCAAAACGGAAACAATCATAGGAATAGAGGCTCCTCGTTTCTGAATTTCCGGACAGGTGCGGGAATATGGATTTCGGCTTAGACGAAGAACATCGCATGATCCGGCAGAGTGTGCGGAAATTCTGTGAAAGGGAGCTTGTACCCATCGCGCAGGAGATAGACAGGGAAAGCCGGTTTCCCATGGAAGTTTACAAGAAGGCCGGCCAGGAGGGTTTTATCGGCGCCCTTATTTCTCCCAGGTATGGAGGGGGTGGTTCCGACCTTCTCAGTTTTTACATCATCAAGGAAGAATTCTGCAGGGCCGCGGGGGGGTTCGGGCAGTCTGTTTGTGTCTGCGCCTTAAACTTCTGCTACTTCATCTCCAAACTGGGCACGGAGAGACAAAAGAAGAAATACATCCCGCCTGTACTTCGAGGAGAAAAAATTGCCTCCTATTGCCTGACCGAACCCAATGCCGGCTCAGATACCAGGAACATTGAGACTCGCGCACTTCGAAGAGGAGACCATTTTGTCCTGAACGGAAACAAGACCCTGATCACAAGTGCGCCAATAGCCGACTACTTCATCATCGTCACCCGTACCAGCGAAGAAAGGAGTTTCCGGGGAGGAACAAATTTCCTTCTGGAAAGAGGAACCGAGGGCCTCAGTACAGGGGAACCCTTTGAGAAGTTAGGGATGCGATGTTCTCCCATGGGAGAGGTTTTTCTCGACGATGTTGTGGCCGTCCGGGAACAGATGATTGGAACGGAGGGAGAAGGGTTATTTGAGATGTTAAATATCCTGGATGTGGAGCGAGCGCTTGCGGCGGCAACGGCAACGGGAATAGCCCAGGCGTGCCTCGATGCCTCGATTACCTATGCCAGGGACAGGGTCCAGTTCGGCAGGTCGATCGGAAATTTTCAACTAATCCAGGAGAAGCTCGCTGAAATGGACCTGAATCTGGAACTGGCCCGGACCTATGCCCATAAGGTAATCTGGTTATGCGAAAAAGGAATGAAGACCACCCGGGAGGCGGCAATGGCCAAGCTTTTTGCCTCACAAATAGCCACCAAAAGCGCTTCTGATGCCGTCCAGATCCACGGTGGATATGGTTGCATCCAGGAATTTCCAGTGGAGAGATACTTCAGGGATGCGAAGCTCTGCGAAATCGGAGGTGGAACCTCGGAGATCCAGAAACTGGTCATTGCAAGGGAGTTGACGAGGGCCAGGTAGCCCTTTGCAAACATTGAGGAGAAAAGGGCGATGAAACCCCGGACAGGACAAACAAGCAAAGATGGTGGGTTTTGGGATAAAGATATTGAAACAATAGAAAGGGATAAGCTGAAAAAACTCCAGGAGGAGAGACTAAAGGAACAATTGGAATATGTGTTTCGACATTCCCCATTTTACAAAAAGAAGTTTATCAAGGAGGAATTCCACCCCAAGGATTTCAAATCCATGGCGGACATTCAACGGATACCTAAAACCTGTAAAGATGAATTAAGACAGGCCATAGCAAAATCCCGCAATCCCTTGCCACACCTTTGCTCATCAAGAGATAAGATCGCTGGTTTTGGTTGTTCAAGAGGAACAACAGGCATGTCCACCTTTTCCGCCTTTGCCAAAGATGACATTGATCTGAGGACTGAATGCTATGCGAGATCGCTCTTCCAGATGGGTCTCTCACCAAAGGCCCTTTTTCACTCCATGATGGGGATTCAGAGTATAACTCACTTCATCCTCAAAGATGCTGCGAATAAATTGGGCTCGATTTATGTCAATGATGGCGTAGACAACCTACCTATCTCTATTCAAATTGGAAGATCACTGAAGCCTAACGTACTCCTGACCGGGGTACGAACCCTTCTGGAAATGGAAAAAGCATTGAAAACGGAAGAACTTTTGCCAAAGGATGCTTTTTCTTACAAAATAGCCATCCTTTATGGGGACGTGGTGGGAAGACATCTCATTAACCATGTCAAAGAGCGATGGGGGGTCAACGAGGTATTTTCCTTGGGCGGTTCAGCCGCCGATCTATTATGGTACAATTTCGACTGTCCGTACCATCTGGGAAATCATTGTCTGAATGAGGATATGTTCCTGGTGGAAGTAATTGATCCCAAAAATGGCAGACCCGTTAAAAGTGGAGAGAAGGGAGAACTTGTGGTAACCGATCTCTGCAGTAAAGGCGCACCACATATCAGATGGAATCTGGAGGATGTTGTCATTCCCCTGTACGAACCTTGTGCGTGTGGGAGGACTCATATGAGGCTGAAATATCTTGGCCGTTCTCTATATGAAGTTAAGATAAATGAAAAAGCCATCTTCCCTGCGGAAATAGAGCATCTTCTGTGGGGCATTCCTGAAATCGCCGGTGCAGAGTTCAGAATCGTAAAATATGCCGGGGAGATGGACCGTGTGAAATTACAAGTAGAGGCCGGACAAGGGCAAAATAAGGGTGTGAGGGCCAAAATCAGCCGCTATCTTGAAGATAGGCTGGGGATTGAGGTGGATGTAGAATTAGTAACTCCAGGGCAACTACCTGTAATGGACATTAAGACCCCGAGAGTCCTGGATCTCACTCGATCCCGATGAGGATAAGCCTGATAAAGGAAAGAAAATGAAGAATTTCACCTGTTTCCCGGTCACCAAAGGAAAGGATTTGGCCCTCAAAGGCCTTACCCTTCCCGAATTAGTACGGAGCCGGGCAGAACGATTCGGAAAGAAAGCCTTATTAGAATTTGGAAAAGAAACCCTCACCTATGAAGAGTTCAGTGAAGAAACCGATAGAATAGCCGAGGGCTTTCAGGGCCTGGGCCTTCAAAAAGGTGATCGCGCAGCCGTAATGTTCCAGAATTGTCTGGAAGTTGTGGAAACTTACTTTGCCATCTGGAAGACAGGCGGGTGGGTAGTACCGATAAACCCGGTATTTACGCCCCGTGAACTGGAACATGTTTTGAACGATTCAGGAGCAAAGATGATAGTGGCTGGCGAGAAGCAATACGACAGGATAAAAACTGTAAGAGAAAAAGTGCCTTCTTTGGAAACAGTCGTCATAAGCGGGGACGAACCTATCTCGCAAACAATCTCTTATGGCAGCTTGATCAAAGAATCCCGGAAGATAAAACCGGTAGATATCAGCACCGAGGATGTATGCCAAATCATGTATACATCGGGTACCGAGGGGGTCCCCAAAGGGGTTATGACCACCCATGGAGGTTACACTGATAATGCGCTTATAAGAAGTACCATCCTGGAATTAACTGAAAGTGATATTACCTTGATCCCTTTACCCATGTTCCACATGTTTGCTGTCTCAACCCTGCTCAATTTCATCACTGTAGGGGGAACAGTAATCATTATGGAACGGTTTGAAACGGAAGAGGTTTTGGATCTCCTGCATGAAAACAGAATAACGTTTTTCACAGGAGTTCCGACCATGTACTCCTATCTGCTCAGTCATCCCAAAATAGACCAATATGACCTGGGTTCAATCAGAATTTGTATTATTGCAGGGGGGAATGTAAACTATCTAGTTGTCGAAGAGTTTGAAAAAAGGTTTGACTGCCTCTTCATTGAATCAATGGGTCAAACGGAATTGTCCCCCCTGGTAATGATAAATCCTCCCCACAGGGCCAACCGCCGGTTAGGTTCGTGCGGCCTGACAGCTTGTAATATGGAGACCAGATTGGTTGATGAAAACGATAATGATGTCCCCTTAGGTGAGACAGGAGAATTGGTGGTTAGATCCCCATGCGTCATGAAGGGATATTACAACCTTCCAGACAAAACCAAAGAGGCATTTCGTGGAGGCTGGCTTCACACCGGAGATCAGCTTCGCCAGGACAAAGACGGCTATTATTACTTCGTAGACCGCAAAAAAGACATGATAGTTACATCAGGATATAACATTTATGCAAAGGAGTTGGAAAATGTCCTTTTAAATCATCCGGCGGTGTTGGAAGCAGCCATAATTGCAGTCCCTGACGAAGTTAAAGGACAGTTGGCAAAGGCCCTAATTGTCAAGAGAGAAGGAACAAGTCTGACCGGGGAGGAGCTTAAAGAGTACGCCGGAGAGTATCTTGCGCCTTACAAAGTACCGAGGATAATCAAATTTGTTAAAAGCCTTCCCCATACGCCACAAGGAAAAATAGCCAAGGGAATACTGAGGGAGATAGAGGGGCAGAAAATGTCAAGATAAATAAGGAGATGTGAGATGGATTCCACACTAACTGATGAACAGCAGATGATCCTTGATATGGTTAGGAAAATGGTCCAGCAAAAAATCCTTCCACGGGCCGCTCAAATTGATGAGGAGGCCATATATCCTGAAGATATCTTTCAGTTATTAAGAGGACAAGGCCTTTTAGGGATGTCTATCCCTAAGGAATATGGAGGATCGGGGACTGATATTTATACATTCTGTCTCGTGCTCGAAGAGATTGCAAAGGTCTGTTACAACACTGCCTATATTCTGGTAATGACTTATGTCCCCCAAAGTTGCATCTTGGAGGCAGGAAATGAGGCACAAAAAGAATTTTATCTAAGGAGGTTAGCAAGTGGCGAATACCGGGGCGCATTTGCGACAACCGAGCCTGGGGCGGGCTCGGATCTTGGGGGAATTCGAACCAGAGCAGTTTTAAAAGGTGACTGCTATATACTTAATGGCCGGAAGGCCTTTATCACCAATTCGACTGTAGCCGATTTTATTATTGTCTTTGCTAAAACAGATCCGGATGCCGGCACCTCAGGCCTTAGTGCATTCATTGTGGACAAGAATAGCCCTGGTCTCTGCATTGGCAAGATTGAGAACAAGATGGGAGGAAAAGGTGTTCCTTCAGCCGAGGTTATCCTTGAAGACTGCAAGGTTCCTGAAAGCAATCTTTTGGGAGAAGAAAATAAAGGGTTTGGAATTGCCATGAGGAGCTTCAACAGATCAAGACCGATAATTGGCGCTCGTGCGGTTGGATTGGCCCAAGGTGCATTAGATATTGCCATTAACTATGCCAAACAGAGGGAGGCCTTCGGAAAAATGATCGTCTCATTTCAAGGGATACAATTTATGATCGCTGATATGGCCATGCAGATAGAGGCGTCCAGGCAATTGGTTTATAAAGCCGTCTCACTTCTTGACCGGGGTGAACAAGGGAAACATGTGACCGGAATAATCTCCATGGCTAAGTGTTTTTCGACTGATGTAGCTATGAGAGTGGCCATAGATGCTGCTCAGATTTTAGGTGCATATGGCTATATTAAAGATTTTCCCTCTGAGAGATTTATAAGAGATGCAAAGTCAATGCAGATTGTGGAGGGAACGAATCAAATTCAGAGAATAATAATTGCCAATAGCCTTATCGCTTAGCTGCAATTTGATTTTAATTTTGGGAGAAAAAAATGAAAGAGGATGTAAAGAAAATAAATACCGCTTATCGAGAAAAAGCCCAGGCAACCAATACATTATCAGGCATCGCAGTGAAGGAGATTTATACACCGGAGGATATAAAGGATATTCACTATAACCGAGATATTGCTGATTCCGGTCAATACCCATTCACCAGAGGAATATACACTGATATGTTCAGAGGGCGATATTGGACGAGAAGGGAGGTCTGTGGTTTTGGCACACCAGCCCACACCAACGAGAGACTTTTGCAGCAAATCGAAGAGGGAGTAGGTGGGTTGAATGTGATCGTCGATATGCCTACGCGCTTTGGAGTTGATGTGCAACATCCCCTGGCAGAGGGTGAAGTTGGTGCAGCAGGGGTTCCCCTCACTTCATTGAAGGATATGGAAGATCTTACAAAGGGAATACCAATCTCGGATGTAAGTTTTTCTCTAATATCTTCCTCTTGTATCGCGCCCATAGTTTTATCTCAGTATATAATTACTTGTCAAAGTGCGGGTATAGACATTTCAAAGATTCGAGGGACTATTCAAAATGATACCCTTTCCACGCGGTTCTGCGGTATGGGAGAAGCGACTCCACCTGATCTGGCCCTTAAGATATCGGCTGATGTTATTGAATTCTGTACAAATAACATGCCGCTGTGGAATCCTATAAATGTCAATATGTACGATCTGCGAGAAACAGGTATCTCTGCAACACAGGAGTTGGCATTTGGGTTTGCGAACGCCATTGCCTATATAGAAGAGGTGCTTGAGCGTGGATTGGATATAGATGATTTTGCTCCGCGGTTTGCGTTTTACTGTTCTGCTCACATTGATTTTTTTGAGGAAATTGCAAAGCTAAGGGCTGCCAGGCGAATGTGGGCAAGGATTATGAGAGAACGGTTTAAGGCAAAAAATCCAAAGTCCCTGAAGTTTCGCTTTGGTATTCATACTGCCGGATGCTCGCTTGTGGCACAGCAGCCTCTCAACAACATAGTTCGTGTTGCCTTTGAAGCGCTGAGTGCGGTGCTGGCTGGTGTTCAGTCTCTCCATTGCTGCTCATATGACGAACCTATTGCACTGCCGCACGAGAGTACCCAGCGTATTGCCCTGAGGACTCAACAAATTATTGCCTATGAGACTGGTGCTGCAAGTACGGCTGACCCTTTGGCAGGTTCTTACTATATTGAGACACTGACAAATAGGATTGAAGAAGAGGCATCAAAGATAATGGGGAAAATAGACAAGATGGGAGGTGCCTTGGCAGCGATTAAAAAGAAATGGATCGATATGGAGATAGAAAAAGAAGCATTACGATATCAGGAGGCCATTGAAAACAAGGACCGTATCGTTGTGGGAGTAAATGAATTCATTGAGTCTTCGGAAGAGGAGACGCGAGCCAAACGACACAAGTATTCTTATGGAGCTGAAAAAGAACATATTGATAATGTAAACAGATTACGAAAAGAGCGAGACGACACAGAAGTACAAAAAAGAATTGAGAACCTTCGTAAGGAGGTGCTTAAAGGAAGAAAACATAACCTGATACCATCAATAATTGAAGCTGTGAGGGCATATGCAACCACTGATGAGATCATTGGTACCATACGTGAATGTTTTGGATACAGTTATGATCCATTTGAAATG
>JAUXFK010000040.1 GCA_030623035.1 Deltaproteobacteria bacterium
TCTTTTTAAGGTCCCTGACGATCCTCAGTTTTGTCTTGACATATTCGTAATCTTCTTTTCCCATGCACCATTTCTATCATTCCTGGATAGAAAAGTCAAAATTATTGGAGGGTTAGCGATAATTCTATCTGCTTCACAGCAAAGACGGGGAAGGCGCAAAGGTTTTGTGAGCTTTGGTTATATCAAAGACTGAGTGGATAAGAAGATAAGAAATCATCGGCTATCCGGCAGCGCCGCTTCTGGGAGCTCTTGTATTCTCGTGAAGTGTGTTTCCTCTTGACATTCAAATGAATAGAATATATTCCATTTGTATATTCTCGTCTATAAAGGAGGTACAGAATGCGGTCTACAACAATCCATATACCTGACCACCTATTGTCAAAAATAGACCAAGCAGTCAAAGAAAAGGGTATCAGCAGAAACAGATTTATCGTTCAGGCCTGTGAACGCGCATTGGATGAGAGTGCAGGGAAGTGGCCGGATGATTTTTTTGAGTTGGACCTGTGTGCGGAAGATCTCAAGTTGCTGAGGGAAGGTGCATCTGAGATGGAAGAAGCGATTGTCAATTTGAGAACGAATCGTAAGGGTTCGGTTTTATGAGATACGTACTGGACACTACTCCTTTTTCAGCGGTGATGAAACGGGATGCCGGAATCATGTCGTTCCTCAAAGGATATCATCCCTGAGATATTGCCACAGCACCACCGGTTGTAGCCGAAATACAATACAGTATAAGGAGACTGGACAGTTCTTCAAAAAAATGTCTTTTACTCAAGGCGGAGAGGGATCGCCTGCTTTCCATAATCACTGTATTGCCATGGTCGCCTGAGTCATCTAAAACTTTTGGGAAAATAAAGGCTGATCTGGAGCGCCAGGGAAAAATCATAGACGATTTTGATATTGCCATTGCAGCTATAGCAATGAGTCATAAATGTGGTGTTATAACGGCGAACCTGGCCCATTTTCAGAGGATAGGCTCCCTTGAAAGTAGGCGTTGGGCATGAGTCAGAGAAGATATGGGGGACGTTCGTGCAGAAAGTGTTTAGTGTTTAGAGCATTATATAAGGGAATATAGAGAATGAGAGGCAGGCCTACGTTTGACCTTTAGTTTTGTAAAATAGGAACGACAATCATTTTTGGGCGGTTTAGATATTATCTTTAACCGCCTTTTTCATTTCGGAGGGGGCATCCCGTCCGCCCCAAAGGGACTCCCCGCTTTCTCCTCCGTCCTCGCATTTAACCTTTCAGGACGTACGCTTCGGCCTCTTATTGGCATCGAGGATTCTTTTTCTTAACCTGATGGACTGTGGCGTTACTTCAACAAATTCGTCTTCTTTGATGAACTCAATGGACTGTTCCAATGTCAGCAGTTTTGGAGGGACTAACTGTAGTGCTTCGTCAGAACCTGCTGCTCGCAAGTTTGTGAGCGCTTTTTCCTTTGTAACATTAACGTCCAGATCATTATCCCTTGAGTTTTCGCCTATAATCATCCCTTCATAAACCGGGGTGTTTTCTTTAATAAAAATAGTTCCCCTTGGCTGAAGGTGAACGAGCGCATATGTGGTCGACTTGCCCTTTCTGTCAGATACCAGGACACCTGTCTGCCTTTTCGACATACGGCCATGCCATGGCTCGTACCCGTCGAACAGGTGGTTGAGAAGGCCGGTGCCTCTCGTGTCAGTGAGAAACTGTGACCTGAAGCCTATCAGGCCTCTTGAGGGTATCCTGAACTCAAGCCTCACCCTGCCGTGTCCGTTGTTCTGCATCTTCTGCATCTTTCCCTTTCTTATTCCAATTTGTTGCGCTACCACACCAACAAACTCTTCCAGCAAATCAATAACGAGCAGCTCCATGGGTTCGTGCAATACTCCATTTGTTTCTTTTGTTATTATCTCGGGCATTGATACTGAAAGCTCATAACCCTCACGCCTCATCATCTCTATAAGGATTGCAATCTGCAATTCTCCTCGACCCATTACCTTAAATGAATCCGTATTCGTAAAGTCCACCTTAATGGAAACATTGTATAGCAATTCCTTCTCCAGCCTTTCTCTTAGGTTTCTGGAGGTCACGTACTTTCCTTCCCTCCCAGCAAAGGGAGAGGTATTCACTGAAAAGATCATTGAAATTGTCGGCTCGTCAACCTTGATCCGTGGAAGAGGTTTTGGATTTTCAATATCTGTAATCGTATCCCCGATACTAATCCCTTCGATCCCTGCCAGTACAACGATATCACCGACAGTCACCTCCCTTGCGTCCTTACGTTCAAGCCCATGAAAGGTATACATGGAGGTTATATTTTTTTTAACTGCGTTACCGTTACCATTTATTAGGGCCACGTTATCCCCGGTCCTTATGGATCCTGAAAATACCTTCCCAATGGCAAGCCTACCCAAATAGTCGCTGTAGTCTATGTTTGTTACCAGGTATTGGAGTACAGCGTTGCTGTCTCCTTCAGGCGCAGGGATGGTCTCAAGAATAAGCTCAAAGAGCGGCCTTAAATCACCTGATTTGTCACTGGGTTCACGTTTTGCAATCCCCTGTTTGGCATTGGTGTAGACAATGGGAAACTCCAGTTGCTCTTCAGTAGCATCAAGGTCAATGAACAGGTCATAGACTTCATTTAAAACCTCCTCTATCCTGGCATCGGACCTGTCTATCTTATTAATAACCACGATCGCGGGCAGATTCAGCTCAAGAGCTTTTTTCAGGACAAACCTGGTCTGAGGCAGCGTGCCCTCGGAGGCATCGACTAACAGGAGAACCCCATCCGTCATTTTCATTGTTCTTTCCACTTCACCGCCAAAATCGGCATGCCCCGGGGTATCGATAATATTTATCTTCACATTTTTATATGTAACAGCGGTGTTCTTTGCCATAATGGTAATTCCCTTTTCCCGCTCCAGGTCAATGTTGTCCATGACCCTTTCCTGCACCTTTTCGTTGGCACGAAAAATGCCGGCCTGCCGAAGCATGCCATCAACAAGGGTGGTCTTGCCATGGTCAACATGGGCAATAATGGCTATATTTCTTAAATTTTCTTGTTTCATAAAACCTCTTTCCCCGTCAGATATTCTGACCTATCATGTAGCTTGGTACAGATGGGTTCCGTAAAAGTCCTGCCCATTCTTGTTCAAAAGGAAATTTTCCATTTTCCGGGCGGACGGATTATAATCGCTTACCTATCAACGGTTACCCACTTCCAGCTCCCTTCTTGTTGTCTCCAGCTTGTCCTGTGTCTGCTCCCATTTCAGGAGCAACTCATCCAGTTTTTTCCCGAGTCCTTTGTATTCGCCAATGAGCGTAACAGCCCCGTTGCTACCACTAAACATGTCTGGTTCTGCAAGCAGTATCTCCAATTTTTTCTGTTTTACTTCAAGTTCAGCAATTCGTCCTTCCAAACGATCGACTTCAGCCAGGATCGGTTTGAGAGTATCGTATATCCGCTGCCGTTTTTCCGCTTTACTCTTTTTTTCTTTTTTTCGATCTTGCCCCTTCTTGACTGATGCGTTCTTTCCAACTTCTTTTGCATGCGAGATTCCCGGACTATAACCGTTTGCGGATTCCTCTTTTGCCCTCGCAATATGGTAAAAATATTCGTCTAGATTCCCTGGGTACTCTATGATTTCGCCCCCTTCTATATCCCAGATCTTTGTCGCCAGTCTATTGACAAATGACTGGTTATGAGACACAAATAACAGGGTACCGTTGTATTCAGAAAGCGCATCGATTAATGCCTCTGAAGATGAGATGTCCAGATGGTTGGTTGGCTCATCCATCACCATAAGATTCCCGGGCTTGACAAGAAGCTTTGCAAGTGAGACACGGGCTCTTTCACCCCCGGACAGGACACCTGTAGTCTTGTCCACATCCTGCCCTGAGAAGAGAAATGCCCCACAGACCCCCCTTACAAAACCGATGCTTTCATCCGGGACAACCTGGTGCACTTCCTCAATCACTGTCTTTTGGTGGCAAAGCATGTCTGAGTGATGCTGTGCAAAATAGCTAATACACACTGCATGCCCCAGAGATATCTTTCCCTCATCCGGTTCGATTTCACCGGCAACCATCCGAAGCAAGGTTGTTTTGCCGCATCCATTTGGCCCGATAATGGCTGTCCTTCCTCCCCGTATCACATTTAAATTAATGTCTTTATACAAAGGCCTTTCACCAAACCCTTTTGACACGCCTTTGATGGATACGACAACACTTCCACTTCGAGGAACATTGGGGAAGGAAAAATGGGTCACCCTTTCCTTGCGGTGGGTCTTTATTAGTTCCATTTTTTTCAGCACTTTAATCTTGCTCTGTGCCTGTCTCGCCTTGCTGGCCTTTGCGCGAAATCTTTCAATAAATTTCTCCGCATCTTTTACTCTTAGCTCCTGCTTTCTGGCATTTGCCTCCAGGGTCCTACGTTCCTCCTCACGGGCTTTCAGGTAGAAATCGTAATCGCCGCTGTAAGATCTCATCTCCTCAGGACCAAAGCCGATAATACGATTGATCTGCCGGTTGAGGAAGTCCCTGTCATGGGACACAAGGATCATGGCACCACCGAAGTTCTGCAGAAACTGCTCAAGCCAATGCACGGATGGAATGTCCAGATGATTGGTCGGCTCATCCAAAAGGAGTAGGTCGGGTCTCTGGTATAGAAGACTGGCCAAGGCTGCTCTCATTTTCCATCCACCGCTTAAAGAAGAAACAAGTCTATCAAAATCAGATATCATAAACCCAAGCCCTAACAGTATCTTTTCCGCCGCATGACGTGGATATTCCATGTCAAGACGGTTGATCTTCTGGTGGATTTGGCCTAGTTTTTCGGCAGCTCTTGTTTGGTCATGTTTACAAGATGCTTCTTTAAGGGAGATATTTGCCCTGCTAAGCTTATTTTTCAGTTCTGTTCGCCCTGGAATAGATTCAATAACAGACTGTAAGAGAGACCCGGACAGAGTTTCTTGTACATCCTGGGGCAAATAGCCGATCCGGATTCCTTTTGTCACGATGACTTCTCCGCTATCCGGGGAAATCTCCCCCATGATAAGCCGGAGCAAGGTGGTTTTCCCGGATCCGTTTGGCCCCACCAGTCCTATCCGGCCTCTCGGCTCCACTTGAAACCCTATTTCATTAAAAATTTGCTTCCCGGAAAATGAAAGGGAGGCTTTTACGACTGTTATAAGACTCATTTGAACGAAGATTCCGGAATAAAAAACATCTATTCATTTATGAAAGCGCAAAGATAAATAAGATACGAAAAACGTATTTTCACAGGCTGTTGTCCAAACTTAAATGGATTTGGACAACGGCCCGTTCATGATGGAATTTTGTTTCCTAAAGCTGCCAGTCTATATCTCATAAATCATTATTTTTTTCAAGAAGTAATTCTTCTGGCGACACCATGCTTGATAAGTAGGATAAGCAGCGGCCGTTTTTTACTCTTTACTGGCCTCTGTCTCTGACTTGACCCTGAGGATCGTTTTTTTATTTGGTAACAGTTTAGCTATTGCTTTTTATAAAATACTCTTTACAAAACCGAAGGATACTGATAAGCTGATTGAAATCAGACCAGTACGGAAGATCAGTGTGGCTAATGGAAAGGCTTTCATGACATACAAAGCTGTGCTATTCGATTTGGATGGAACCTTGATCAATACTCTGGAAGATATAAGCAATGCAGTGAATCGCGTTCTTATAGAGAGGGGGTTCCCCACACATACAAAAGACGCATACAGGTATTTCGTGGGCGACGGAGCCGCCAGGTTGATCATGCGGGCATTACCTATCGAAGTGCAAAATGATGAAACCATTGAGGTATGTCTACAGGCTTTCAAAGAGGATTATGCGCGGAACTGGAATGTGAAAACAAAACTGTACGAAGGCGTTTCTGAGATGCTTGACACGTTGGCGTCTCACAATATGCAGATGGCCATTCTGTCGAATAAACCCCATGAGTTCACTGAACAGTGTGTTTCAGAATTCCTGCCTCATTGGAATTTTCAGGTCGTTCTGGGCCAGCAAGACCCCCTTCCTCTAAAACCAGATCCCAGGAGTGCCCTGGAAATTGCTCGACGACTGGAAGTTTTGCCTGAAGAGACCCTCTACCTGGGTGACACCAGTATAGACATGAATACTGCCAAAGCAGCCGGCATGTTTCCTGTGGGGGCTCTTTGGGGTTTCCGCTCTGCTGAAGAGTTGGAGCAAAGTGGGGCATTGGTTCTTATAGAGAAACCTATTCAAATTATGAATATCCTGCGATGATTCTGTTTGTAATAGAATGGGACGTTGCATGAGTGAAAATTTTCAACAAGGTCACCTGTTACAGTCTTGCTTTATAAAAGATTGCTTAAAGGAATTGTGTTAATCAACTTTTTTATGAGGAAAGAGATATGGAAAGCAGCCTCGAATCGAGACTTCCTTTAATACAAGATGCGGATCTTTATGGAAAGGTGGTATTGCTAAGGGTTGATCATAATGTTGTAAAGAAGGGAATCATAAGAGACCCATATAGAATAGATAGTACA
This sequence comes from Deltaproteobacteria bacterium, assembly GCA_030623035.1. Taxonomy (GTDB): domain Bacteria; phylum Desulfobacterota; class UBA8473; order UBA8473; family UBA8473; genus JAUXFK01. The sequence goes on from JAUXFK010000040.1 coordinate 6,516, forward strand.
TTGGGAACTATATACAACATTGTAGAAAGAGGAGGGCGCCCTATCCTTATGACCCATGTGGGAAGGCCACTTGATAAAAAGACAGGTGAGATTAGCTATGACCCGAGCAATTCTGTTGAGCCTATTGTGAATTATCTTAAGCATAAACTGCATATAGAGTTTCATATCCCAAAGTTTGATACCAGTTCAAATAAGGGTATACCGGGCATAGATACTTCGATAAATCTGGCGATTAAGCAACTGCGCAATAGAAAGATAGGAGGCATATACCTCCCAAATACCAGATGGTTTCAAGGGGAAGAAAGTGAAGGAAATATCCGGGATAACTTTGCCTTACAGCTTGCAGGGTTGGCAGATGTCTTTGTCAACGACGCCTTTGGTAGCTGGCAGCCCCATGCCTCGACGTATGATATAACGAGACATCTCCCCTCATTTGCCGGGTTTTTAATGCAGCAAGAGATAAAGAATCTAACTTATGTATTAAACCCGATTCGGCCATTTGTGGCCGTTGTTGCCGGTTCTAAATATGATACAAAAATAGGGCCGTTAAAAGAGATTTATAAAAAAGTGGATTACCTTATCCTCGGTGGTGTCATATACAATACTTTTTTAAGTGCAAAGTACAAGGTCTCCATTGAGGGGATTTCACAGTCGGATATTGAAGCGGCTAAAGAGTTGGTTGAGACAGACAAAAAGCATAATAAGATTATCGAATTGCCCTATATAGTAGAATCGGATACTATGGAGGGGAGGATACCAGGTAAGTTTAGAACGAGATCAATTAAGGACATTGAAAAAGGAGACAGGGCAGGATATATACTCGATGTTGATCCCAAATCTTTTGAGGACAAAGGGGTATTCAACCTTATTAGAGATGCAAAGACAATATTTGTAAATGCAGTGATGGGATATACGCCACATTTTACAGATGGTTCGGAGGCACTCGATAGAACAATTGACCAGAACAGGGAAGCAAAGAAATTATATGGTGGCGGAGATACATTACAAGAATTTAAAAACCTCTGTCCTGGGCTGTATTTAGCTGTTCTGGATGATGCTCAGTATTACTTCTTCACAGGGGGTGGGACAGTCCTCAAAGCCATTCAGGAAGGAAGCCCTTATGGCCTTAAACCCATACAGGGACTGATTGAAAATGGAGGGTCTGCGCACGAATAGCCCGTCATATTCAGCCCCTATATGCGAAATAAATTTATCAAAACGGTTATTGAGTTAACACAAAAGCGGCAATCACATTATAACGCGTGCAGCTTCTCTGAGCGGTGTATAGAGCGTTAAGAAAAAACAGAAGTGTTGCTGGATGGCTATGCGTATGAACAGATACATTAGTAACTGTCCAATTCAAAAGATCAGTACTGTTCTTTTTTTACGTTCACTAAGGCGCGAGTTTTGCACGGTTTATAATGTGATTGCCTTTGCTGTGACCGATTTTTTTGCAAAGAGAAGTCGATAACCATTATATTTTATTTTTATTTGACAATTAATCTTAGATTTAGTAAAATTAAAGTTTTCAAAAATTATTTAAATGGACGGGCTTCATTAGTAAAAAACATTAAATTACTTTTAATGGCTATTGAGTTAACCCAGTAAAGACGGTCACATTATAATGCATGCAACTTCTCTGAGCAGTGTATAGAGCGTTAAGAAAAAACAGGGGGGAAAGATGCGAGTTCTGCACGGGGTAAAATTTGATTGCTGTTGAAGCTTGGCTAGCGCTTTCTGTTTCATAAGGCTAAAATAATACGTTAAATTATTTTTTGAATATACGAGATATTGTCCATATAGAAATGAGCAATTTTTTCCAGGCGAATAAAACCTATACGCCTGACACCAGATGAATATGCCCGTCCCATGGAATCCACATTGGGGGTTGCAAGCGAGATTCCACAGGACAAGCATTTCTCGATGCAGGCGCCAGTATTGTACAGAAAGGCCATTACTGGATGGACACTAGATAATTCGCAATAAAAATTCCCAATCTACCCAATTAATAATCTTGATCACTTCTTTTTTTCACTTCAATTATGTATGAATTATATCTAAACAAAGGGCCTAAAAGAGAAATAAACGTCAAATAAGAATGAATGAACATACCTTAAGGGTTCTGGAATTTAACAGTATATTGAGTTTGTTAAAAGGATTTGTTACATCCCGTTTGGGTGAATCTCTATGTAAATCTCTTAAACCAATTTCGGACATAAAAGAGATCGCAACTCTTCTTGATGAGGTAAGTGAGCTAAAAGAGATATTACAGAGCTATGGAGATATCCCCATACGCGGCATTATGGATGTAGAAGGGTCCATTAAGAAGACGAGAGTTGAAGGGTCTGTCCTTGAGCCTATTGAAATTCTTGATATATTAAGCACATTGAATGCTACGCATCGGCTTAAGAGGTTTTTTGAGAAATTGGAAGGGGATTGGTACCCATTAACGAAAGGTATTGCAGAGTGTTTAATTGATCTGCCAGAGATTGAACACAAAATTGAGAAGACTGTAGGAGATAGAGGGGATATATTAGATAGTGCCAGCCCAAAGCTGAACAAAATAAGACAAGAGAAAAGAAGGCTTAAAACAAAGATACAGCATTATTTAGAAGATTTATTCGCTAACAGTTCATTCCAACCCTTTTTCCAGGAAAAGATAATTACCATTCGAAATGGAAGATATGTAATCCCGGTAAAGTCGGATTTTAAGGGTCATATTCAAGGAATTATACATGACCATTCTCATAGCAAGGCAACATATTTTGTTGAACCGATCTCTACCATAGAATTGAATAACGAACTTGGCCTCCTTTTTAAGGAAGAGAAAGATGAAGAGATTCGAGTATTAAGGGAATTGACATGTCATATCCAGGCGAATGCCAGTGAATTTTTTTCAAACCTGAGACTTTTAGGTAAAGTCGACTTAACTTTTGCTAAGGCGAAATTCAGCATTGTTTTAAATGCAAGAAAACCTGCATTAAACGAGGAAATGCATGTCAATTTAATCAATGCCTATCATCCCTTGCTTCTCTTTTTTAAAGACGGCTATAGGGATATAAATGAGCCGGTCAAATTAACCAGTGATGTGGTTCCTATTGATATTCATTTTGATAAGGGGTGTAATACATTAATAATTACAGGAGCAAATACTGGAGGAAAAACCGTTGCTCTAAAAACAATAGGTATATTGACGCTTATGGTGCAGGCAGGTATGCACATCCCAGTAGATGACGGAAGCAGCGCAGCGATTTTTGATTCAATATTTGCAGATGTTGGAGATGAACAAGACATAGAGCAGAATCTTAGTACCTTTTCTTCCCATATCTTTCAAATCGTTGAGATTTTGGAGAAAGCCGATGAGAGATCTTTAGTTCTTTTGGATGAAATTGGAGTGGGAACTGATCCTGATGAAGGGGCCGCTCTATCAATGGCCCTGCTTGACTATTTAAGAGAGAAGAACGCGAGTATCATTGCTACAACCCATCTCAATCTATTAAAAGCATATGCATATCTCCATGAAGACGTGACGAATGTATCTGTTGCGTTTGACCCTGAAACCATGGAACCACATTATAGACTTGTTTATGGGGCTTCAGGTGAAAGCAATGCACTGGTCATTGCTAAAAAATTGGGCGTTCCACGAGAGATTTTGAATAGAGCATCGGGTTTTATGGAAAAGAGTAACAGGGGAATTTCGAGTTTGATAGGAGCCCTTGAAAGAACCCAAGGGGAGATAATAAAAGAAAAAGAAGAGATAACAAGGTTAAAAGAGATAAACCTGGTCTATCAAAGACAGATAGAGTCTTTGCTGGATAAGATTGAAAAGAAAAAGGAAAGCCTTCTAATAGAAGTTGAGGCCAAGGCTGAAAGCCTATTAAAAAAAGTGGAGCATGAGGCAAGGGATATACTTAAGAGTGTTAAGAAGAAGAACGGCTATGGTTTTTCTGAGGTAAAAGGACGTCTTAAAGACATAAGAGAGGAATTAAAAGCATTTAGACCAGAGAGGGATAAAAAACCTCTTTTAAATCCGAAGGTTGGCGATTTGGTAAAGATAAACCCTCTCAATAAGAAGGGAATAATCGTGAATACACAGGGGGGATCCGATAAAGTCGAGGTACTTATTGGAAACTTGAAGGTTAAGGTGGATGTGAGTGACCTCGAACAGGTAAGCCTTGATGGAAAAAGCACTTTTTATAGGATTAAAGGAAATATGTTGAGAGGTTACGAGACCAGGAAAGAAGTCTCTGTTAATCCCCCTGTATCTGATACAACAGGTAAGATTAATGTCGTGGGATTAAGAGTAGATGACGCTATACCATTGGTTGATAAGGCAATAGATAATGCCGTACTAAATGGAATAACAAGGTTGGATATCGTCCATGGAATTGGGACCGGGAGATTAAGGGAAGCTATAAAAAGCCACTTAAAACTTCACAATTATATAGAGAATTTTAGAACAGCCGATTTATCACAAGGCGGCGTCGGTGTTACAGTTGCTGAAATTAAGGCTTGATTAAAGGGTTGGGGATATTTTGGAAGGTTATATTCCTGAGGGAAAAATCGCAGAGATAAAAGATGCTGCGAATATCGTAGATGTTATATCGAATTATGTTTCTCTTAAAAAGGTAGGAAATAACTATAAGGGGTTATGTCCTTTCCATTCGGAGAAAACCCCTTCTTTTATTGTTAACGAAGAGAAGCAGATATTTCATTGTTTTGGATGCAATGCAGGAGGCAATGTATTCAGTTTCTTGATGAAGATGGACAACCTTTCATTTCCTGAGTCTGCAATGGGGCTGGCCAGGCAGTATGGGATTCATATCCACAGGATAAAGGAATCAGATGCAAATAGCGAGAAAACACTGAAAAGAGAATATCTGTTTAAGTTAAATGAGCTGGCTGCGAGTTACTACCATTATATTTTAATAAACGAAAAAGAGGGGGAAAAAGCAAGGAAATATCTCACAAAAAGAGGGATCGGCAATGATGTGATAAGCACTTTCAGGCTTGGGTATGCAATGGATAGCTGGAATAGTTTATTCAATTTTCTTTTAAAAAAAGATGTTTCTGTATCAAAAGCTTCTGAAGTTGGATTGATTATACCGAAGAAGACAAAGGGTTTTTACGATCGCTTTAGAGGGAGGATAATCTTTCCAATAATTAATGTTCAGGGTAGGGTTGTGGGGTTTGGAGGAAGAGTGCTGGATGACAGCCTTCCGAAGTACCTTAATTCACCGGAATCCATTATATACAATAAAAGCAATTGCCTCTATGGCATAAATATTGCTAAAGATTTTGTAAGAAATAACGACATTATAATAATTGTAGAGGGGTATCTGGATCTTTTGAGTCTAAACCAGTATGGCATAAAAAACGTTGTGGCTACATTGGGGACTTCCTTGACCTCAAGCCATGTAAGTACTTTGAAGAGATATACGAAGAACATTGTAACCATATTCGATGCGGATGATGCAGGAGAAAAGGCCGCAACCAGGAGTCTTGATAACTTTTTAAAGGCGTATGTCTCACCGAAGATAGCAACTCTTCCATCGGGTTTTGACCCGGACAGTTTCATAAAAAAGGTTGGTAAGAAGGCCTTTGAAGAAATCATAGCCGGTTCTGTTCCTCTTATTGAATTTGTGACCAACGAGGCCATAAAGAAACACGATTCTTCTTCAATGGAGGGGAAGATAGAAATTATACAGGAGATTTCACCTCTTTTATCAAAGATAGAAAGTAGGTTAGAAAGGGATCTCTATATTCAGGAGATCTCCAGAAGATTGGGCATAAAAGAGAGTACGATTATTTTAGAACTTAGAAATACAAAAAGGGGAACAGCCGAATTACAAAGAGAAGACAACAAGGCCATGGATAAAGATCTGGCTGAAAGAATCTTGCTGCAGCTTATGTTAATAAAAAAAGAGGTTATCCACAAAATAAGAGATGAGGCCGTGGTTGAAGACTTTAACAATCGTCGTTACAAAAAGATCGCATCTTTGATTTTAAGTGTGTTCGATAAAGAAGGAGATGTGGATCCGGCAAAAATAATGAATCAATTTGAAGATGAAAGTTCAAAAGAGCTGGTCTCTTTGTTATTGGTGCAAGATGGCAGTATTGTTGATGTTAAAAAGACGCTTAAAAACTGTATATATAAGGTTCACATGAATAAAATAAAAAAGGAGAGGATGATAATAGATATGATGATCAAAGAAGCAGAAGAGAAAAGAGACGAGTTGAACTTGAGAGAGTTCATGATCTCAAGGCAAGAACTGATGGAAAAGGAAAAAGTCTACAGGCAGTCTTTTTTCATACCTTAATACTTAGGAGACATGAAGTTAGTGATTCAAAGCCCTATGTATAAAGGAGGATCTTTAATGCCAAAAAAGACAAAAATGGAAGAGGTAAAGCAACTCATTGATATGGGTAAGGAAAAGGGGTTTCTTACTTATGACGAGGTAAATGATATACTGCCTTCAAATATAGTGTCTGAGGATCAAATTGATGATTTGATGGTTATGTTCGATGAGATGGACATTGAGATTGTCGATGCTGTACGAAAAGGGAAAGTGCCAAAAAGGAAGATTGCAGAATTGGGGAGAGAGGAGAGTGAATTGGATTTAGGAGGAGAGCCCCATGTTAAAACCAATGATCCTGTAAGAATGTATCTAAGTGAAATGGGCTCTGTTTCTTTATTGACTAGAGGAGAAGAAATCCAGATAGCAAAGGAGATTGAAGAAGGAGAGAGAGAGGTCGTAGAAGCTGTTTTAGAAACTCCAATAGCAATAAAGGAAGTGGTCGCTTTAAGTGAAAAACTTAAAAGAGAAAAGATTACGATAAAAGATGTAATCAGGGATTACGAGGAAGAAGAACAATTAAATTTTGAATACCATACAATGAGATTTTTCATGCTCGTTGAAAGGATAAACAAACTATGTGAAAGGAATAGAGATATCCAGAAATTATCAGAACAACGAGAGGATGGGGATATTCCTGATAAAGAGAATCTTCGCAAAGATAGAATTGAAAATAAAGAGAAAATGGTTCGCCTGTTGATGGATGTAAATTTCAATAGAAAACAGATCGAAAAGATCGTCCATAAAGTAAAGAGTCTAAATGATAAGATTGAAAAAGCTGAAAGAGAGATTTGGGAGTGTGAAAAAAGGTATGGAATAGAAGTTAAGGATATTAAGAGATTGATCCGGCAAATGAAAAAGAGGGGAGAGGAAGAGTATGATAGATCTTTAGAGAAGACAGAGTTAAACAGTGTATGCTTGAAAGAACTCGAGAAGATAATTAAGAATGCACGAAGGAAAATCAGAAGAGCAGAGACTGAGTCAGAATTTTCTGCGAAGAAATTAAAGAAGATAGTTAAGAAGCTTAACGATGGAGAAGTTAAAGCAAAAAACGCAAAGAGTGAACTTATAGAGGCAAATCTGCGTTTGGTAATAAGTATAGCTAAAAAATATACCAACCGTGGGCTCCAGTTTTTGGATTTAATCCAGGAAGGAAACATAGGGTTGATGAAAGCAGTGGATAAGTTTGAATATCAAAGAGGATATAAGTTCAGCACTTATGCAACCTGGTGGATTCGTCAGGCTATCACTAGAGCAATAGCAGATCAGGCCAGGACGATCCGGATTCCTGTCCATATGATCGAGACGATCAATAAACTGATTCGAACTTCACGATATCTTGTTCAAGAAATAGGAAGAGAACCAACGCCTGAAGAGATTGCCGAAAAAATGGAATTGCCTTTGGATAAAGTTAGGAAAGTATTAAAGATAGCCAAAGAACCTATTTCACTGGAAACCCCTATCGGAGAAGAGGAAGACAGTCATCTTGGAGACTTTATTGAGGATAAAAAAATTATATCTCCATCCGAAGCGGTTATTAACCTAAACCTCTCTGAACAGACTCGAAAGGTACTGGCCACCCTAACACCAAGGGAAGAAAAAGTCTTAAGAATGAGGTTTGGGATCGGTGAGAAGGCCGATCATACATTAGAGGAAGTGGGACAGGATTTCAATGTAACGAGAGAGAGGATCAGACAAATAGAGGCTAAAGCTTTAAGAAAATTAAGACATCCCAGTAGGAGTAAAAGGCTAAAAAGCTTTGTTGAAAAATGATTTTAGTACCTTTTCCTTGACAAAAGATACGAAATATTGTAATTGTTTAGCCATCGTTAATGAGCTAACGAGATTTTATGATTTGGCTGAACAGTTATGAATCCTTCTATTTATAGATAGTGTCCATCCAGAAATGAGAAATTTTGTTCAAGGTCAAGAAAGGCGAAGATTTTAACCACAGGAATATATTGACATATTTCGAGGATAAAAATCTGAGCCTGACGCA
>JAUXFK010000046.1 GCA_030623035.1 Deltaproteobacteria bacterium
AGGTTATAATGGAGATACTGAATTGAATGGTGATATACTGTTCTTTCTTTACGCTCAATTGGATGAGAGTTTTACACGGATTAAAATTTGATTGCCGCTTTTTGCGACTCTTTTCAAAAAGCGAAACGGTTACCAACTATTTAAGTGAGTGAGCGCTCATTCAACTGTTAGCAATAACATAGCATTATACAATTGTCAAGAATATTTCTATGATTTCATAAGAAGAAAAATGCCTTTATGTCGAGTTTTTGTTCTTGACAATCCAAATCCAATATCCTATTTATTGAGTTAAAAAAAGGAAATATTTCTACAATCTTACTCCTCGAATATTGAAAAAGGAAAATACAGATGGCATTAGTGGTTCAAAAATACGGCGGCACCTCTTTAGGAAACATAGAAAAAATCAAGGTTGTCGCAAACCGGGTGAGAGAGACTCACCAAAAAGGGAATGGTGTGATTGTTGTCGTATCTGCTATGGCAGGGGAGACCGATAGGCTTTTGAGCCTGGCGAAGGATATAACAGCGCAACCTGACGAAAGGGAACAGGATGTACTTGCATCTACCGGAGAGCAGGTAAGTTGTGCTCTTTTAACGATGGCATTAAAGTCTTTGAGTATAAAAAGCATATCCTATGTGGCACATCAGGTTAAGATACGAACGGATAATGCATTCGGCAAGGCAAGGATTTTAGATGTTGATTCGAAAAGGATAACAAGAGACCTCAGAGATCGAAAGGTTGTTGTTATTGCAGGGTTCCAGGGCATTGATGATAAGGGCAACATAACAACCTTAGGCAGAGGGGGCTCAGATACGAGTGCCGTTGCAATTGCAACCGCTGCTAAGGCTGACATTTGCGAGATTTATACAGATGTGGAAGGGGTCTTTACTACGGATCCAAATATCTGTCCAGAGGCCAGAAAACTCAACAGGATATCTTATGATGAAATGCTGGAGATGGCCAGCCTTGGAGCTAAGGTTCTTCAAACCAGGTCTGTTGAGTTTGCTAAAAAATACCAGATCCCAATTCATGTTCGATCCACTTTCAGTGATAGGACAGGCACTATTGTAACCAGGGAGGATAAAGACATGGAAAGCGTTATCGTTTCAGGTGTAACCTATAACAAAGATGAGGCCAAGATCACAGTCACAAAAATACCTGACAGGCCCGGCATAGCATCTAAGCTATTCACCCCTATCTCTAATGCCAATATAATCGTTGATATGATCATTCAGAATGTAAGTGCGGATGGCTTCACAGACTTAACCTTTACTGTCCCCAAAGCCGACTATAAAAAGGCCCTTGAACTGGTTCAGATTACGGCCAAAGAAATTAATGCAAAAGAGGTTTTGGCCGATCCGAGCATAGCCAAAGTTTCTATTGTTGGAGCAGGCATGCGGAGTCATTCCGGCGTTGCTTCAGCGATGTTTACAGCCCTTGCCAATGAAGGAATAAATATTATGATGATAAGCACCTCAGAGATCAAGATTTCATGTGTTATTGAATCGAAGTACACCGAACTGGCTGTGAGGGTTTTGCATAACACCTTTTGTTTAGGAGAGAATAATGACCTCAAAAACTAGGCTTGTGAAGATATATGATACAACTCTCAGGGATGGAATCCAGGCTGAAGACATAAACTTTTCTGTGATGGATAAGATTAAGATTGCTCAGAGAATGGATGAGATGGGGTTTCATTATATTGAGGGAGGATGGCCGGGTTCAAACCCCAAAGACATGCAATTCTTTAAAGAAATCCAACGGGTTGACCTGAAAAATTCCAAAATCGTTGCCTTTGGCAGAACTACCAGGGCAGGTGTGCCTCCGGAAAATGATAAAAATATACAGGCACTCATTCATTCCCAAACCCCCACAGTTGCCATCGTAGGCAAGTCCTGGGATTTACATGTCAAAGACGCCTTGAAGATTTCCCTAAATGAAAATCTTAAGATTATCCACGATTCGCTCAAATTTCTAAAATCAGAGGTACAAGAGGTATTTTATGATGCAGAGCATTTCTTCGATGGCTATAAAGCGAACCCGGAGTATTCATTGATGACCCTCCAATCTGCACTGGATACAGGGGTGGACTGTATCATTCTATGTGATACAAATGGTGGCTCTATGCCCTTTGAAATACAGGAAATTATTGAAGAGGTACGAAAGTCCATCAAAATTCCGCTTGGAATTCATACCCATAATGACTCTGAAATGGCGGTAGCCAATGCTATAATCGCAGTAAAATCCGGAGTTGAACAGATACAGGGTACGATTAACGGTTATGGGGAACGGTGCGGAAATGCCAACCTCTGTTCTGTAATTCCAAACTTAAAATTAAAGCTTAACATAGATTGTATATCCAATGAACAGATGAAAAGACTCCGAGAGATATCCAGATTCGTCAATGAACTGGCGAATCTCAGACCCAACAAACACCAGCCATATGTGGGGGATTCGGCATTTGCCCATAAAGGAGGAATCCATGTTAGTGCTGTCAAGAGAAACCCCGATACCTATGAGCATATAAAGCCAGAACTAATAGGGAATAAGCAACGTATCTTGGTTTCAGACCTTTCAGGAAAAAGCAATATTATATCCAAGGCCGCTGAGTTTAATATCGATCTTGATGACAGTAACCCTGTAACCATCGATATATTAAAGAATATGAAAGAGTTGGAAAATCAGGGATATCAGTTTGAAGGTGCTGAAGCGTCTTTTGAGATTCTAATGAAGAAGGCCATGAAAAATAAAAAGAAGTACTTTGATCTGATCGGCTTTCGAGTGATTGACCAGAAAGAAAAAGAGGATTCTCCTCCTCAGTCGGAAGCCACGATCATGGTTAAAGTAAAGGGAAAAGTCGAGCATACAGCAGCTGTAGGAAATGGCCCCGTGAATGCCCTTGACAACGCCCTCAGAAAGGCATTAGAAAAATTTTATCCAGAGCTTAAAGAGATGGAATTGATAGACTATAAGGTAAGAGTCCTCTCTACTGGAGAAGGAACAGAGGCCAGGGTTCGGGTACTCATAGAGTCAGGTGACAAAAAAGATAAATGGGGAACTGTAGGGGTTTCTCACAACATCATAGAAGCCAGTTGGCAGGCCTTAGTGGACAGTATAGATTATAAACTATTAAAAGACCATAATGATAGTTGATCTATGAAATATTTTTCGAAAGATAGACAACTGATAATCCTATTTTTTGCTATACTTTTGACTCTATCATCTCTTATTCACAGGCCGATTAACCTCGGATCAAATGACAACCTGATAATCAATAAAGCGAAAGCTGGAAATTACATTGAAGTCTTGGGTGAAGTAAGGACCCCCGGCATTTATTCTTTCGATGGGCGGATCACTGTCAATGATGCCATCAAAATGGCAGGCGGCCTAAATGACGGTTTGATCATTGAAGAGCCCGCTCAATACAAAAGCATGAAGAAAGGGGAAAAGGTTACAGTCCAGAAGGTCTTAAAAAATACAGGGGTAGTAAGTCTGGGAAAGATAGACCCCAATAAGCTCATTATCCTCTCCATACCCATAGATATAAATACGGCATTTAAGGAAGAACTTATTGCGATCCCGTGGGTAGGGCCAAAGACAGCCTCGAAAATTATCGAGTACCGGGATAAAAAGGGAGGATTTTCTGCCCTGGATGAACTCTTAAATATTAAAGGGATTGGTAAAGTTAAGTATAATAAAATAAAACAATATGTTTATATTTCAAAAAGCTAATCTACTACAATTATTCAATATTTATAAACTGCCGACAGGGAGGGTAATATGGGAATAGGACTATTGGTACACAGGGGAATCAAGTTGAGTGTTTATAAATACCCCGAAAAGACAGCTGTCATAGATAAAAATAAAAGGCTAACATACAAAGAGCTGGATTTAAGAGCAAATAAGATTGCCAATGGCATAACCACCATGGGTTTGAAGAAAGGGGACAAGATTGGTATACTCCTTTATAACTGTAATGAGTTTGTGGAAATATACTATGGTATGGCCAAGGCTGGGATAATATCCGTCCCCATAAATTTTCGTCTTGCCGGCCCTGAAATTGAGTATATCCTGAAAAACTCAGATTCAAAGGCTTTAATAATGGGTGACGACTTCATCGATAGGATAGATCCCATACGTGCGAATCTCGAAATGATCACAGAGAAGAACTATATTGTCATGGGAAACCGTATTCCTGATTATGCCGTCAGTTATGAAGATATTTTAACCCGTTCCTCTGATACGGAACCTGATGTTAATATTGAAGAGACCGATCCCTATTTTATCGGTTACACTTCAGGAACCACAGGATTCCCCAAGGGAGCGATGATGCCCCATCGGTCTATTTACAATATTGTGATATCACATTTAATCGGCAGGGGAATTGTACCTGACGACAAGTATCTGCTCATCATGCCCCTTTTCCATTCAAACTCCGTATGGCATTCCAACCTCCTCCTCTTCATAGGAGGAGCGATCTATATCTACCCATCAGGAGGGTTTAATCCTAAAGAGATACTAGAGATAATCCAAAAAGAGAAGATTACCTGTACAAATATGGTCCCTACCATGTCAAACCTCATGCTTAGCCTTCCTGATAAGGACAGATTCGATGTGTCATCCATGCGATGGCTCGTATCCTCATCCGCTCCTCTTCTTACCAAGACGAAAGAAGAACTCTGTAGTTTCTTTAAACGCAGCAAGCTTTACGAAGGATATGGAGCAACGGAAACAGGAGCTGTAACCAGCCTTCCTCCAGAGGATCAACTTTGCAAGATAAGAAGCATCGGAAAGCCATACTTTGCTCAAGAGATAAAGATTCTTAACGGCAATGGTGAAGAGGTCCCCATAGGAGAAGTCGGTGAACTCTATTCAAAAGGCCCTACACAAATGAAAGAGTATTACAATGATCCGGAAAAGACCAGGGATGCTTTCTTGGGAGAGTGGCTTTCGGTTGGGGATATGGCGAAGATGGATGAGGAAGGTTATATCTATCTTGTAGACAGAAAGCAAGACATGATAATAAGTGGGGGTGAGAATATTTATCCGACTGAGTTAGAAGATGTACTATCGAAGCATCCCAAAGTCCACGAGATTGTCGTAATCGGTATTCCAGATGAGAAATGGGGGGAGGCATTGAAGGCTATTATCGTCTTGAAAGAAGGTGAGCAGGCAACCGAAGAGGAGATTATCAAATTTTGCGAAGGAAAGATCGCTGGTTACAAAAAACCTAAATCTGTAGACTTCATATCAGCATCAAATATGCCAAAGACTCCTACGGGCAAGATTCTAAGGAGACCACTCAAAGAGAAATACTGGAGAGATAAAGAAACAAAGATATAATTGAGTGTCCATCCAGAAATGAAAAGGGGGTAACAAGAATGGATATTCGACTTGATACTGTCGTTTATAAAACAGAAGACATGGTGGCTACGATCACCATAAACAGGCCGGATGCAAGAAATAGTCTTAATATGCAACTTATGAAGGATCTATGTGCCGCACTTGAGGAGGCTGAAAGAGATCCGGGGGTGGGAGTGGTAGTCCTTACAGGAGGCGGGGACAGGTTCTTCTGCCCTGGTCTGGATCTGAATTGGGCAGAAAATCTTTTCAACAATACCCACGATGTTTGGGTCATGAACAATCAATATGCCCGAATAATCTATAATATACGGTATATCGGTAAACCCGTTATTGCCAGGATAAACGGAATAACAGCCGGTGGGGGCTGCGAATTCCTTATTGCCTGTGACCTGGTCATTGCTGCCGATACTGCAAAGTTTCAACAGGGAGAAGGAGGGGTTGGGGCGGTAGCCAGTTATGCAACCCAGTCCCTTACTCCTTTAATGGGTGATAGGAAGACAAGATGGTTTCTGTTCACCGATGAGGTTATAGATGCAAAGACAGCCCTCGAATACGGAATGATTAATAAGGTAGTCCCATATGCAGACCTGGATAGGGAAGTAGATGAACTATGTCAGACCCTCTTAAAAAAAGCGCCATGGTCTTTAAGGTTTACCAAAGACCAGATCAATGTCTGGTTTGATATGGTTTCCCACACTCTAAGGCAGGGGAATGATTTCTGGTGTTTACAGTCAACTACCCCTGAGCCCCTTGAAGGTATCAATGCATTCCTGGAAAAGAGAGTTCCAGAGCATATGAAGCTGAGAGAAAAGACCGCAAAGGGTAAATCCCACACCTATCTCTGGGGCCCTCCAACAAGAGTTTGTCCCAAATGCAATACCAGATGGCTGCCTGAAGAATTCGATTTTTGTGGTAAATGTGGGGCCAAGTTAGAATAGTGTTTATCCAGAAATGGACACGAACGATTATCCTCCAATTGCCGACATATTTCTGGAGCATTTTCTGGGGGTCTTTTCCTGCAATTTATTCTTCTCAGGTTTATTTGAGATGGCCAAATCGATAAGCCTTTCTAATTCAGAGCTATCTCCTCCTCCTCTAAGAGAAGGCTTTAAATCCACCTCTTTGTCAGAGAAAAGACATGTTCTGAGTTTACCATCGACTGTCAACCTCAGCCTATTACAAGAAGAACAAAAATGTTCACTAAAGGGACTAATAAAACCAATCTTTCCTGATGCTCCTTTAAACTTAAACATTCTAGCAGGCCCTTCTCTCTCTTTTTTACCAATAGGATGAAGCTCTTTAAAGCTCTCTATCTTATCTTTTATTTCATTAGATGATATGTATTTCTCTTTACTCCATATACTATTAGATCCAATAGGCATAAATTCAATAAACCTGATATGAAATGGATTGTGTATTGAAAGCTTAGCAAAATCAATAATCTCATCATCATTAAAACCACGAATAATAACAGTATTTATCTTTATGGGAGACATCCCTACCCTCATTCCTTCCTTTATCCCTTCCCAAACCCTGTCAAGCTCTCCACCCCTTGTAATCCTATAAAATCTCGTATTATTGAGAGAATCTATGCTGACGTTTATACGGCAAAGCCCTGCTTCATATAAATCGACCGCATAATCCTTAAGTAATACACCATTCGTCGTAAGGCTAAGATCCTTAACTGAAGGGATCTTTGATAGGCAATGGATGAAGTTTGTCACACCTTTTCTTACCAGGGGCTCACCCCCGGTAATTCTGATCTTCCGGATTCCCTTCTTAACAGCTGCTTCAACAACTCTGAGGACTTCCTCATAACGGAGAATTTCCTCATAACTGATTTTAGAGATACCCTCTATTGGCATGCAATAAACACATCTAAGATTGCAACGATCGGTGATCGATATCCTTAGGTAATTGATTCTCCGTTGGAATGTATCGACTAAATCTTTCATTTTTATTTTTCAAAAGGGAAATTTACAAAAAAAGCAACGACTCCCTCTTTAAATATGACAATCCATAAAGGGTTGTCAAGCCTTTAATAAGATTTTCTGCAACTTAAGAATAATTAACAATTATTCAATCATAATGCATTTTTTCCTTGACAAATCAAGTTTTCCCGTGCTATACGGGCAGAAACTCATGTAGGTTAAGCTCCAGCGCAAATGGCCTGTTTCATAAAATATGATAGATATCTCTTTGCTTATTGTAGAAGTGGTTCTGTAACGACAAAGGCATTCCATTCCTACAAGAGTAACAATTTTATTTCACATTTAAATGAAGGGGGGGGATAAAAAACATTTTACCGTCTTTGGAATACTGTTCCAGAGATAAAACAGTTTGAGTTATATAAATCATTTAAACCATTAATTAAAAGAAAGGAGAAACAAACAGTGACAAAAGCAGAATTGGTAAGCAAAATAGCGAAAGACGCTAAGATAAGCAAAGCAAGTGCTGAAAAGGCTTTAAATTCACTTACTAATAATGTCACCAATACATTGAAAAAAGGCGGAAAAATAACTCTGACTGGTTTTGGTACATTTTCTGTAGTCGAAAGAAAAGCCAGAAAAGGCAGAAACCCTCAAACCGGAAAAGATATAAATATCCCTGCCACTAAGGTAGCTAAATTTAAGGCAGGAAAAAACTTAAAAGGAGCAGTTAAATAGAGTAGGGTAAATAACCAAAATCTATTGGTAAATAAAGAAGGCAGGCATATATCATAAATGCTTGCCTTTTTTTAATGGGCAATCATCTTTCGATATTAACTAATCCCTTTTTATATGTTACCATTAAAAATAATTTCATATGAATCAAAACAAGGTATTATATAAGATCGAACTTGACAAACACTATACAAACGATATGATTGTTTAATGAGAATTGGGGAAATGAAATCATTTGATCTCTATTTTTGCCATAACAGACCGCTGCCTAAACCGAAATTCCTTTAAGCCCCCTTCTGGAATCAGCCCTGAAAAGTAGGAGGAACAATAAACGAATGAGCACTTTAAAATTAGGAATACCGAAAGGAAGCTTAGAAAAAGCTACAATCAATCTGTTTAAAAAGGCAGGCTGGAAAATATCGGTTAATTCACGGAGTTATTTCCCAGAAATCAACGATGAAGAGATTGAATGTGCTCTTATCAGAGCCCAGGAGATGTCCCGCTATGTAGAAGATGGAACCCTGGATGTAGGTTTGACTGGAAAGGATTGGATTATTGAAAATCAGTCTGATGTACTTGTTCTTCAAGATTTGATCTATTCAAAAGTATCGCAAAGGCCGACAAAATGGGTTTTGGTTGTTTTAGAAGATTCGCCGATTAAAAAGTTAGAAGATTTGGAAGGCAAGAGGATATCAACAGAGCTTGTAAATTTCACCAAGAGGTATTTTGCACAAAGAAATATAAATGTAGAAGTTGAATTCTCATGGGGAGCTACTGAGGCCAAGGTGGTAGAAAAATTAGTTGATGCTATCGTCGAGGTTACCGAAACAGGAAGTACAATCAAGGCCCATGGTCTTCGTATTGTCCATGAGTTGATGAAATCCAATACGCAACTGATAGCCAATAAGAGTTCATGGCAAGATCCTTGGAAACAGGAGAAGATCGAGCAGGTTAAGATTCTGCTTAACAGCGCATTACAGGCGGAGAATAAGGTCGGTCTAAAGATGAATGTAGCCGAAAAAGACATTAAAACGATTACCAGGATACTTCCCAGCTTAAAAGCCCCAACCATAGCAAAGCTATATAATCAAGAATGGTACTCTATGGAAGTTATTATCGACAAAAATGTCGTTCGCGAATTGATACCAAAACTCCAAGAATTTGGTGCAGAAGGGATAATAGAGTATCCTTTGAACAAAGTTCTAACGTAGATACGAATGGACAAAATCAAAGTACTGGTAATTGTAGGCTCCACGGCTATAGGCAAAACCCAATTGGCTTTAGAATTGGCTACTGAGATTAATGCAGAAATCATAAGTGCTGATTCTATGCAAATCTATAAGTATATGGACATTGGGACAGCCAAACCAACACTTGATGAACAAAAGAGGGTAAAACATCATCTAATAGATATTCTGTGCCCGGATGAGTCATTCAGCGCAGCATTATTCAAGGAGAGAGCAAGACAGACAGTATCCTACATAAACAGACAAGGCAAAATTGCTATCGTAGCAGGAGGTACAGGGCTATATATCAAGGCCTTAACCAAAGGTCTGTTCAAAGGCCCAAAAGCCAATTCATCACTTAGACAGGCCTTGTTGGAAAAGATTACGAAAGAGGGTGGATCACACCTTCACAGGGAATTAGCAGATGTAGACCCAGCTACTGCTTCCAGACTTCATCCGAACGACTTCTTTAGAATCATACGGGCACTAGAGGTCTACTATTTAACCAAAAGACCAATATCCGAGCAACAAGAAGAACATAGATTCAAAGACTCGCCGTTTGAGACTCTCAAGATCGGACTTCATCTGGATCGTCAACAGCTTTACGCAAGGATAGAAGACAGGATAGATAAAATGGTTGCCAACGGCCTTGTATATGAAGTCAAGTCCTTATTGGATATGGGATATACAGGGGACTTGAACTCAATGAAAGGATTGGGATACAAACAGATCATTGAATATCTATTGGGAGACTCGTCGTTAGACGATGCTACTTCGCAGATAAAACAGGATACCAAGAGGTATGCCAAACGCCAGATGACATGGTTCCGCGCTGATCCGGAGATCAACTGGCATACATACCCAAATGACGATCAAGACATATTGCAAAAGACAAAGGAATTTTTCGGAGGATAAGACGAATACATCCAAAGAAAAGACTATCTTAATCGGTGTTAAACGGCAAACAGAAGAGAAAGGAAAAGCTGAAGCTTCCCTGGATGAGCTGGCTAAACTTGCAGAGGCTGCCGGTGCATCCGTATTATACAAGACAATACAGGAGCCAAGACAGATAAACCCTTCTTTATTTATCGGCAAAGGGAAATTGAAAGAGATTAAGGATATTTTACACTTACAAGATGCTGATCTAATTGTCTTTAACAATGATCTAACATCCGTTCAACAACGAAATTTAGAAGGAGAGCTTGGTGTTAAAGTAATAGACAGGACAGGCTTAATACTGGATATTTTTGCCCAAAGAGCGAAATCAAAAGAAGGAAAACTCCAGGTTGAACTTGCCCAACTTAACTACATATTACCCCGCCTTGTAGGGAAAGGAGACTCCCTGTCCCGCCTTGGTGGGGGGATAGGGACCAGAGGACCAGGAGAGACCCAATTAGAGGTTGACCGGAGAAAGGTCAGAGATCGAATTACAAAGATCAAAAAAGAACTCGAAAAGGTCAAAAAGGTAAGAAGACTCCATAGAAAAAGAAGAACCCATATCGCTTGTTCCACAATCTCTATCATAGGTTATACGAATGCAGGAAAGTCAACCCTCTTGAATTGCCTTTCGAGTGCCGGGGTTCTCGTAGAAGACAGGTTATTTGCTACCCTGGATCCAACCATTCGAAAGATAAAACTACCGAACAACCGAGAAATTCTCGTTTCTGATACAGTTGGATTCATAAACAAACTCCCCCATCAGCTTATCGCTGCATTTAAGGCCACATTTGAAGAAGTGAATGAATCTGATATCCTTCTCCATGTAATCGACGTTACCTCCCCTTACGTTGATGGACACATACATTCCGTAAATAACGCCTTGAAAGATATAGGCGTATCTCATAAACCAGTAATTCATATTTTAAATAAGACCGACAAGCTCAAAAACAACAACAGCGTCGTCTCATACTGGAAAAGGTTACTGGATAACTGTGTTGCGATATCGGCACGAACAGGGAAAGGTATCGATGATCTCCTTTATAAGATTGAAGGGATCATCCCTGACAAGCAAAAGATGGTAAGACTCAGATTCCCTGCCAATGCAGGCAGCTTAATCTCAAAAATCCATAAAAACGGCAGGATAACAAGGAAAGATTATGTTGGAGAAGAGGTAATCATTGAAGCCGAAATAGACAGAAAACTGGCTCGTTCTCTAGAAGCATTCAGCTTTTGATTCCATACTGTTTTTTTCTTGACAATCATTGATCGAGTCTATTATAGAAATTATTAACAAACTCCTGAATTTTTTATTAACTCATGATCCAGCAGATTGTTTATAATGAACTATCCTTGATGGTTTCGTAAAAAGCCCAACCTTCTGTCACTCCCGCGCATGCGGGAGTCCAGAACTAGCTGATATTACTGGATTCCCGCTTTCGCGGGAATGACGAAAAAAGGTACTTGGCGACTTTTTGCGAGATCATCATCCTTAGATGAATAAAAAGGAGGTATCTTGATTAAATCGACCAAATTGATTTTATTCTGTTTTTTTGTAATTTTCTCTACGACTTCTTATTCCTTTGCGATAAAGCCTCTACAATTATATCCTGTAAATGTAGTGGGTATTAGAGCCGTAGTGAATGACAACAAGACTATCGCCAGAGACAACGCGTTAGAAGATGCCTTGAGAAAGGCTGTAGAACAGGCTGTTGGAACCTTTGTGTCTTCTGAGACGATCGTTGAAAACTATAGCCTTCTAAGTGACCGCATTTATACGAAATCAGAAGGGTATATTCAGAATTACAAAATTATATCGGAGTCCTTAATAGACAATATTTATAAGATTAATATAGAGGCAACCGTTGTTCTGGGCAACTTAAAGAATGATCTGACTGCAATCGGTCTTTTAATGGCAAGAAAGCATAAACCCAGGGTTATGATAATGATAGCCGAACAGAATATCGGCCAGGAGTACTTCAGTTTTTGGTGGGGTTATCATGCCTCTGCAGCAAACCTGTCGATTACTGAAACCACTATCATTGAAAAATTTAAAGAGAGGGGCTTCAACATCGTTGATCATGGAGCCAAGGTAAAAAAGATAAAAATAGACAGAGCATACCAGGTTGCGAATCTGGATAATGCAACGGCAATATATCTCGGAAATCAATACGATGCTGAAGTCGTAATCGTAGGAAAAGCAATGGCAAAACGTATGGAAAATACAATAGATACATCTATGAAATCATGTCAGGCAAATATGTCGGCAAAGGCTATCCGTACTGATAATGGGGCAATTATCGCTTCTGCAAACACTCAGGGAGTATCTGTCCATATAAGCGAAATCATTGGCGGCTCCGATGCCCTTAAAAAAGGAGCATCCGATCTGGCCTCCAAGCTAATGGATCAAATAATAGATACATGGGAAAAAGAGCTTACAGGAACCACATTGGTTCAGATGACCATAAGTGGAATCTCCAGCTATTCTGACTTTATTGCGCTAAAAAATACGATAAAAGAACAGATCAGAGGGGTTAAGGGAATCTATCAGAGGAGTATTATGGCGGGTACTGCAAAAATTGATATCGACATAAAAGGCGATGCACAATCCCTTGCAGAAGAGTTGACAACAAAGGATTTTCAGGATTTTTCAATAGATGTTGACACCCTTACGCAGAGCTCTATTGAGATCACGATTTATCCCAAAAGACCCTAGCTTTTGCTAAAAGGAAGTAGATTTGAAATACACAAGATGTATATTCTGTTTTCTAGTCACCGTCTTCCTCTTAAGTGGCTGTCTGCCCAAAACCCCTCATACCCTGGTTTCAGATTATCAATCCAGGACGCCCGTATCCATCGCTGTATTGCCAGTACAAAACGAAACTGTAGACATGGATGCACCAAAGGCATTCAGGCCAAAGCTCTTTAATGCTATACTAGACAAAGGGTATGTATCCCCTCCGATAACCAGTATTGATCATATACTTGCACAAAAGGATATTAAAGAGGCCGGACAGCTTGGGGCTCTTACACCTCAAGAGATCGGAACCTGCCTGAATGTAGACGCTTTATTATACAGTACTGTAACGGCCTGGAACACCAAATATCTGGTGGTATACTCCTCTATTACAGTAGGAGCAAGATTTCAGCTCATAGATGCAAAGACAGGTGAACAACTCTGGGAATCAAAACGCGAGGTTTCTGAGAAGAGATTTGGAGCAAACGAAGACCAGATGGAGAGAAACCTGGCATTTGCCGTACTTAAGAGATACGAACCATACATCCATAAAGTTATCAATAGTGCACTCTCTACACTACCCAATGGGCTTAAATATGCTGAACAAAAAAAAGGTTCTTGTTTCGGACCATAGTTTTTTATATGAAGTTGGTTTTGCCCGGGGTTTCCCCTCGATTTGTTGGCAAGTAACCCTACAAATTCCTTGCAGAACTTTATAAATCGTAATTGTTTCGAAACCTTAAGGAGCTATCAAGATTTTATAAATTTGGTAACAGTTTAGCTTTTTTAAATTTTAGTTGCTAAGGCGGTGGTCAAATTTTAACGCGTGCAACTGTTTGAACATCTAAGTGAGTTAAGAAAGAACAGGGGGAAAGA